>CANMPY010000145.1 GCA_947499775.1 Bacteroidota bacterium
AAAACTAACTTGTTCTGGTAAAATGCTTATAAAAACATAGCCTCTGCCTTGATGATACTCTCCGGTTTGCCAACATCCAAAAATTTGCAATCGCCTTGATCAAATCCTGATATTTTGTGATCTTTTGACAAGTCAAGATAGACCTCTACCATAGAGAATTTTCCCGTTTGGGTCATGTAATCAAATATATTTGGTGAAATAATATGCAAACCGCTAAACGCTTTGCGTGTTAATTTACCATTGGGCCGTGTAATTATTTTTTGAGTGGTGTTAATATTTTCCCAACCGCTTAAACAATTATTTTCATCAAATAAAAAATAGCGTGAGGTGCTGCGGTTGCTTACAGCCAATGTGGCCAATGCCTTAGTATTTGTGTGCGATTCAGCTAGTTTGGCCAAATCTAAATTGGTCAAAATATCAACATTTAATACAATAAATGGCTCAGCAGAATCCTTAAAAAACCACGATGCTTTTTTTAAACCACCACCTGTTTCCAGCACTTCGTTACTTTCGTCGCTCAGGGTTATGGCTATTTTATTTGTTTTGAGTTCTTGAATGGCATCTTCTATTTGGATGGCAAAGTGATGTACATTGATAATAATATCGGTTATACCAAAAGAAATCAAATAGTCAATATTACGTTGCAATAATGATTTTCCATTAACAAGGGCTAATGCTTTAGGGTGATGGTCGGTAAATGGTTTTAGCCGAGTACCAAGTCCGGCTGCCAAAATCATCGCTTTCATATTAATACCCTTTTTTTTCGCTTATGCCTTGTTCAATGTGTTTCAAGTCAATTCTAACATTAAATTTATTTCTTAGATGTCGCACTAAAGCATCAGCAGCATACACGCTTCTATGTTGGCCACCGGTACATCCAAAGTTAATTGTTAACGACGAAAAATCACGTTTAATATAATCCGTAACCGTGATGTCGACTATATTGTAAACATTATTAATAAAATTTGGCATTTCAGTATGCTGTTCCAAAAAATCAATAACAGATTTATCGCGACCAGTAATTTTTTTATACTCGTCCTGACGCCCTGGATTTAGAATGCCTCGGCAATCAAATACATAACCGCCACCATTATCTGAATCATCTTTTGGGTAACCAGTTTTTTTATATGAAAAACTATTGATTTTTATAAGCAGTGGTGTATGTTCCGTTGCTTTAATATTGTCAAAATGTGCTATCATTTCCTCACATCCAATAAGCGTTAAAATTTTTTCGAATTCGTGCAAGTTAAATCCCAATTTGGTTTGGTTTAAAAATTTTTGAAGGTTTTTTATGGCCAAGGGAATGCTTACCAAAAAATGAGCTTTACGTTCAAAAATCCCTCTAAATCCATAAGCACCTAGCACCTGCAATAAGCGAATTAGAACATAACCGTTATATTGATCAGTAAAATGAGTTCTATCAACCGATACGCCTTTAATTTCATCCACACAGTCCATATAATATGACAATAAGCTGCTTTTCCATTCGTCGCTAAGTTCGGCCTTTGCTTGCCATAAAAAAGAAGCCACATCGTATTGTAATGCCCCCTGCATTCCACCTTGATAATCAATAAAGAATACGGTCCCATTTTGAACCATAATATTTCGACTTTGAAAATCGCGAAACATAAAACAGGAATAATCTGTTGTGGAAAGGGATTGGCTTAACACATTAAATTCCTCTAATAGTTTTTCTTTATCGTAGGGGATTTTTAAGGTATCTAAAAAATAGTATTTAAAATAAAGCAAATCGGAGAATATGGCTTGCGCTCCAAATTCTTTGGACGTAATACATTGGTTGTAATCTAAATTTGATCCACCATTAATTTGCAAAAGCGCTAATTTTTTAAGGGATTGTTTTAATAACGCATACACCAAAGGCGTTTTGCCTTGTTCTTCAATAACGTGGAGCAGTGTAATATCGCCAAAATCGGATTGTATGTAAATCGTTTTGTCGGCGGATATGGCAAAAATTTCAGGGACGTTAAATTGTAAGGACTTAAAATGTTGGCTAAAATAAAAGAAAGTTTCATTTTCTTTTACATTGGCGTTTACAGTTGCTATAACCGAATCCTTTTCGCCAAATATCCTAAAATACTGTCGATCACCTCCGCTTTGTGGAAGTTTCGAAATTTTATTAGGTTGTTTCTTATAATACGCTGAATAAAGTATTGAAATGTTATCGACTATATTTTGCATAGGTTTTTTTAGAGTGGTAGGCGGTATGATACGTTATTGCCAGCATTGATTTTTGATTTGTCAATACGTGTTCGCGAATTAAGCTATAAAGGTGTAAATAATTTGTAGAGGACTCCTATTGAGCCTAATTTTCCGTTTCACGGGGTCAAAGTTATAGATTATATAAAATCTAAACAAGAGAGACATGGCGCTATTCCCTTTGAGAAACACTATACATAAATTTCAATACAGATAGCAGAGTAGTGTATTCATCTCCGCTGTCGCTTGCATCTTGCAAGTGACTTTCAATCTGGCCTCCGGCCAAAAAACGCCAAGTAAATTGATGTATACAACGAGGATAAGTGAAATAAGGGTTTGAAAAATAAAATAAGGCATTGCAATTATTTTGGCCCTAAAAATGCTTATCTCGCATTTCACCTATGGAATGTCAAGGGAACGATTCACAGGGTTAAATATACATCAACGCTTGTTTTTGATAGTGCATTAAAAGTGCCGAAACTTTAAAAATAGCTGAGTGTATTATGCCAGAGGCATTAAAAAAAAGCCACTTGCAAGATGCAAGCGACAGCATAGGCTATGGACGATGCAGTTAAGCAAAATGCAAAAAAAATGTAAATTTGTATAGGAGGCTAAAATAGGTTAGATCGCTTAAAACACTTTAAAAAAAGGGTCACTATATTTTAAAGTAACGCTCTACTCTACGGTAACCGATTTGGCCAAATTGCGTGGCTGGTCCACATTGCATCCGCGCATTACGGCAATATGGTAAGATAATAACTGCAGAGGAATAGTGGTTAAAAGTGGGACTAAGGCATCTTCGGTTTCTGGAATTTCAATAGTATGTTCGGCTAAATCTTTTACTTTGCTATCGCCTTCGGTCACTATAGCAATAATTCTTCCTTTTCGTGCTTTTACTTCTTGAATATTGCTTAATACTTTTTCGTAAATATCATTTTGAGTAGCAATAACTACTACAGGCATTTCGGTATCAATAAGTGCTATTGGACCGTGTTTCATTTCGGCAGCAGGATAACCTTCTGCATGGATATAGGAAATTTCTTTTAATTTTAATGCCCCCTCTAATGCTACAGGAAAATTATACCCTCGTCCTAAATATAAGAAATTGGGTGTATCACAATATTTTTCAGCAATTTCTAAAACATTTTGTTCGCATGATTTAAGAACTTTTTCTACCTTCGATGGTATTCGTTCGATTTCTTGCAGCATTGCTCTTAATTTTGAATCGGAAATGGTACCGCGTCTTTGCGCAAATCCAAGGGCCAAAATAGCAAGCACCGTTACTTGAGCAGTAAAGGCTTTGGTAGAGGCTACGCCAATTTCGGGTCCTGCATGGGTATAAGCGCCAGCGTCAGTCATACGAGGTATTGATGATCCTACAACATTACAAACGCCAAAAATTGTTGCTCCCGATTTTTTGGCAAGTTCTAAAGCAGCTAAAGTATCGGCAGTTTCACCCGATTGCGAAATGGCAATAATTAAATCATCGGGGTACAAAATAGGATTGCGATATCTGAACTCGGAAGCATATTCTACCTCCACAGGAATCCTTGCAAAGTCTTCAAATAAATATTCTGCTACTAATCCGGCATGCCACGATGTGCCGCAACCAATTATAATAATGCGTCTAAGGTTTTTAATTTTATTTTCAAATTCATTAAGGCTTCTCATTTCAATTTTTAATAAATTGGAATCGATTCGGCCCCTAAAGCTATCGTGTATAGATTTTGGTTGTTCATAAATTTCTTTAAGCATAAAGTGGTCATAACCCCCTTTTTCAATAGCTTCAAGTGTAATGGATAGGTTTTGGATATAAGGTGTTTTCTGAATATTATCGATGGTTTTGATGGTAAGTTCGCCATTGGAAACCAAGGCTATTTCGCCATCATCCAAGTAGGTTACTTTACGCGTGTATTCAACAATGGGTGTGGCATCACTTGCCATATAATATTCCCCTGGAGAGTTTCCAATACCAACTACTAATGGACTTCCCTTGCGGGCGCCAATTAATAAATCAGGATCATTTTTTGATAGGATTACGATGGCATATGCGCCAACTACTTCGCTTAGAGCTAGCCGAACGGCTTCAAATAAGCTGCACTTTTCATTCGCACAAATTTCTTCAATTAAATGAATGAGAACTTCTGAATCGGTGTCGCTATTAAACACATGACCTCTGAGGCTTAAAACTTCTTTAAGAGACGCATAATTTTCGATAATACCGTTGTGTATAACGGCCAAATCTCCAGATCCCGATAAATGAGGATGGGCATTTTTTTGATTTGGTTCGCCATGTGTAGCCCAACGGGTATGGCCTATACCTCTTGTGCCTTCTATATTTTGCTCGCCAATGGTATCTATTAAATCTTGAACTTTGCCATGTTCTTTATACACCTTCATATCGCCATCTAACAAAGCGATTCCGGCACTGTCATACCCTCTGTATTCAAGTCTTTTTAACCCTTGAATAAGGAAATTGTAGGCCTGCTTAGGTCCAATATAAGCTACTATTCCGCACATAATTTACCGATGATTGAAAATGTAAAAGTAATAAAGTTCAGTCAACTGTTATAAGTTGAATGCAGTTTTTATTTTTTCGATATAATCTAATTTTTCCCAAGTGAATAATTCGACTTGTACTGTTTTAAAATTACCATCGGGTCTAGTGTAGGTTTTTTCAACTGTTTCATTGGTTCTTCCCATATGCCCATATGCTGCTGTTTCTGAATAAATGGGATTGCGAAGTTTTAATCTTTCTTCTATTGCATAAGGGCGCATATCAAAAAGCTCTTCAATTAGTTTGGCAATTTCTCCATCGCTCATATTTACTTTTGAAGTTCCATGAGTATTAATATACAATCCGCATGGTTTAGCTACACCAATTGCATATGATATTTGAACCAAAACTTCGTCGCATAACCCTGATGCCACCATATTTTTTGCAATATGACGTGTGGCATATGCGGCAGAACGGTCTACCTTAGAGGGGTCTTTACCAGAAAAAGCGCCTCCACCATGAGCTCCTTTTCCACCGTAAGTATCCACTATTATTTTACGACCGGTAAGGCCTGTATCGCCATGTGGTCCACCAATTACAAACTTACCTGTTGGGTTAATATGGTAGGTTATTTTATCGGTAAATAAAGCTTGTAACTCAGGCTTTAAATTGGCCTTAACCCTTGGAATAACGAGCGTAATAATATCTGATTTTATTTTAGCTAGCATTGTTAATTCTTCGTCAAAATTATCATGTTGTGTTGATACTACGATAGAATCAATGCGTTGAGGAATATTTTCATCCGAATATTCAATGGTCACTTGCGATTTAGCATCTGGCCTTAAATACCCAATTAAATTAGGCTCATTGTTTCGTATAAAGGATAATTCTTTTAAAATATTATGCGCCAAATCTAAGGCTAATGGCATGTAATTTTCTGTCTCTTTGGTTGCATATCCAAACATCATACCTTGGTCGCCAGCACCTTGCGCGTTGGCTT
>CANMPY010000146.1 GCA_947499775.1 Bacteroidota bacterium
CTTTCCTTCCTTTAACCTTTTAAACCTCAACCTTACCCTAAACCTTCCTTTACCCTTTAACCTTTCCTTCCTTTAACCTTTTAAACCTCAACCTTACCCTAAACCTTTCTTTACCCTTTAACCTTTCCTTCCTTTAACCTTTTTAACCTCAACCTCAACCTCACCCTCACCCTTTCCACTTTCAAAGTTTGTATATTTGCACCCTAACCCCTTCGTGTAACATGAAATTGCATAACAAGGTCGACAAAATCATTTTAAAACAACGAATTCTTGAGTCGGTTGAGCCAAGAACAACTATTTCCTTTTATAAGTATTTCCCTATCGGTAATCCTCAAGTATTCAGAGATCACCTGTATTTATTGCTTGAGCCCCTAGGGGTATTAGGGCGTATTTATGTGGCTCATGAAGGAATTAATGCCCAAATAAGTGTTCCTTCTGCCCAAATCAGAATTTTTAAAGATACCCTTAATCAAATTACCTTTCTGGACGGGGTGAGGTTAAATATTGCTGTAGAAGATAATGGCAAGTCTTTTATTAAATTAGGCATTAAAATAAAATCAAAAATTGTAGCAGATGGGCTTAATGATCCTAATTTTAATTCATGGGATTATGGCACACATTTATCTGCCGAGGCATTCAATAAATTAACCTCAAAACCTGAAACCTTATTAGTGGATATGCGCAACCATTATGAAAGTGAAGTAGGCCGATTTGAAAATGCCATTATTCCAGATGTTGACACCTTTAAAGAAGAGTTAGACTTTGTAGTAAAATTACTGTCCGACAAAAAAGATCAACCCTTAGTGATGTATTGCACAGGCGGAATCCGATGCGAAAAAGCAAGTGCCTGGATGAAACACAATGGCTTTAAAGATGTTTACCAATTAGAAGGTGGAATTATTAAATATGCGCAAGATGTTAAACAAAATGGGTTGCTGAATAAATTTAAAGGCAAAAACTTTGTTTTTGATGAACGATTAGGAGAGCGCATTTCGGATGATATTATTGCCCAATGCCATCAGTGCGGTACACCGTGGGATACGCATGTAAATTGCAAAAATATAGGGTGCAATCTCTTATTCATTCAATGCCCTACTTGCGCTGAAAAATTAGAAAACTGTTGTTCCGAACATTGCCAGATCATTGCTAAATTACCCGAAACAGACCAAAAAGATCATCGAAGAAATACAGACAGTGGAATTCGAATTTTTTCGAAAGGTCGGTTTAAACTAAAGTAAAGCAATAAGCACAATTCAAATACTTAAAGGCTAATCCTAAATTTGTATCTAAAAAATTGACTTAAGGGTCGAGTACTACAATTCGTACAAGTTCAATGCGCGCTTCATCAAATTTTAATATTTTAACCTTAAATCCATGAATATTTAAAGTTTCGCCCACCGATGGAATGCTACCATGTTCAGCAATAATAAATCCTGCCAAGGTTTCATATTCACCCTCTGGAATACTAAAATTATATTTCTCGTTGAGGTAATCCACCTCTAAGGATGCGGATAAATCATATTCATTTTCTGAAATTTGTTTTTCAATGATGTGATTATCGTCATCGTGTTCATCGTCAATTTCGCCTAAAATTTCTTCCATGATATCTTCAACGGTAATTATACCCGCTGTTCCACCAAATTCATCTACAACTAGGGCTATACTTTTTCGTTTTTTTACAAATTCATTAAGCATTTGCTGAGCGGTGCGGCTTTCGTTGGCAATCAGTATGGGTATTAAAATAGATTTAATCGACTTTGGCTTCTTAAACATATCTATTTGGTGCACATACCCAATGATATTATCAATTGAATCTCTATAAACCAATATTTTAGAATGGTGCGATTCAAGAAACAAGGCATTTAACTCATTCATGGTTTCATCAATTTCAATGGCCACCAAATCCGTTCGTGGAACCATACAATTGCGAACCCGAACGGTGCTAAAATCGAGTGCATTCTTTAGTATCTCAGCATCTACGTCACCCCTTCTATTGTCTTGTAATGTTTCGGTAATAAAATGGTTTAATTCAACCTTTGTAAACGCCGGTGCAGTTTCGATAAATATTTGTGATGTGAGGAGTCGCAATACTTTTTTGGACAACCAAATTGTAAATTTCACGATAGGCCAAAGCAAATAATAGAAAAACTGAAAAGGGTATATAAATATTGAAAGTATAAAATTAGGGTTAATTCTAAATAACGCTTTTGGCAAAAAATCGGCGGTAAACAGTACAATTATTGTACTTATAACCGTACAGATCAGCAAATCAACTACTCTCGAATTATTAAACTGGTCGAGCAAATCGTTTAATTGCTTGCCAATAAATATACCATAAATAACAAGCACTATATTATAAGCTACCAAAATGGTACTAATAAATCGGGATGGGGTTTTGTAATAATCAGAAACCAAGCTTGCCCAAGCACTTCCTTGTTTGCTTTTTAACTCGATGCGCAATTTATTAGCCGAAACAAACGCAATTTCAAGCCCCGAAAAAAAAGCTGCCATGGCTAAGGAAACAATAATTACAATAATCGGAGTCAACATACTTAAATATAAAATGCTACTTTTCAGTAAGCATTAGGGTGCAAATATACTCATTCGTTCTATTCACCTTGCTATATTCACAATAAACACCTTGGTTTGTTGAATGTTTGTGTTTTCAATGTCAATGCCTTTATGAGAATTTTAAAGTATCCTATTTTTTTTGTTTTGATACTATCTCATATTCTAAGTTGCAGGCAGCTCGACACCTCTTCAAAAGAGCATCAAAATACCAGTCAAAACTATCCAATCGAATTGCCATCGGCTGATACGCTTATTCAAGAGGCCATTCTTTTGATAGATTCTGAGCATCTAGAAATTCCGAAATACAAGCAAAACGAAAAAGTTATTTATCACAGTGGATACGCCTTAGTATATAACGAATACTACGAACAAGCCGATTGGATTGCGTATGAACTTACCAGTTTTGAAACCAAGCGAATTGTAAGTCGATCGAATAAATTTTGCGAAGACCCAAATGTATCTACACAAACCGCTACCATTACCGATTATAAAAATTCAGGATACGACAGAGGCCATTTGGCTCCTGCTGCCGATATGGGATGGTCGTTAACAGCGATGAATGAATCATTTTATTTTAGCAATATTAGTCCCCAAGTTCAAAGCTTTAACCGAGGTATTTGGAAACGCCTTGAAGAATTGGTTCGATTTTGGGCACAGGAAAACGCTTCTATTTATATTGCCACGGGCCCAATTCTATCACGCGGACTCCCAACAATTGGCCCCAATAAAGTGGCAGTCCCAAAGTACTTTTATAAAGTAATACTTGACTATTCGAAGCCTGACCTAAAAGGAATAGGGTTTATAATACCAAATACAGGCTCGAATGAATCCCTTCAAAATTTTGCAGTTTCTATTGATAGCGTTGAACAACTTACCTCACTCGATTTTTTTCCAAAACTTCCCGACCTACAAGAAAAATTAATTGAATCAAAATTATGTGTTTCATGTTGGACGTGGAATAAAGCTACTTATCACAGCAATAGTTCTAACTCAAATACCGTTCAATGCCGTGCAATTACAAAAGCTGGATCGAGGTGCAAGCGAATGACCCGAAATGCAAATTCACAATGCACTCAACATAATAAATACTAATTAGTTAATTACAAATTCATTTCTTTTCATTGCTACTAAAAAATTATATAAATTTGTTGCCTTAAAACTTACACTATGACTATAAAGAACCTCTTATTCAGCATTATTTTATTAACCTCATTTTCAAGTATTAGTTTCGCCCAAAGCATTAAAGATGAAGATGTTGAATACCACTATATTCAACTTCCCTTAATTGACGTTAAAAGTCAAATTAAAAATTACAATTTCAAACTTTTTCCGGTTTATGAAGAAAAAAACGCTAAACTAAATGCTGAATACGAAGCTGAAAAAGCCAAAGCACAGCAGGAACTTGATGATGCCAAAGGCAATATACCTGCTATGCAAAAAGTATATGACGAACAATATGAAGCCGATTTAATTGAATACGATAAAGATGTTAAAAAAGCAGAGGAGCGCTATGCCAATGAAATGGATGCTTATAACAAAAAATCATTAGGAAGTAAACTAATTGAAAAAGAATTATTAGGCCAAAACACAAAACCTTACAAACAATTACCTTCTAAACCATATCGCAAAACTGTTTCTACACCTTATTTGCGTAATGTTCAGGTTCCTAAATTGCATACAAGTTATGACTACCCAGCGCTTTGCAACACCTATCTAAAACTACATGGTTTCGAGCAAGGGAACGAAGCATCTATGAATATTACGGTTACCCTCTTCGGTTATGAAAATACAAACCCAACAACAACTACCACTCAAGTTACCGAATTGGTTACTTCAGGAAGCACAACACGAAGTGTACCAGTAAATTACTACCATACTGAATTTTCGTACCGTCATCCAATGTCGGTTATGGTTAAAATGCCTGACGGTAAAGAAGTATTGAATGTAACACCATCCGAATTTAATACCTATACCGTTTATAAATCACCAGGTTCAAAAAATCATCAACAGAATAATGAAATGCTAATTAAAACTGCTGAAGAAAAAATAATGCAGGCTAACTTAGCTAAAATAAACGATTTGGTAAATAGCAAATATGGCTACCAACCCATTCCTCGTAAGGCAGTTTTATATTTTGTTAAAAATAAAGATCAAAAATATAATGACTTAATGGACGCCTACAATGATGCAAGTATGGGCTTAAAACTAATTGTCCAAGATGAGGCTATGGCTAACGAAAAATTAGATAGGGCCCTAGGAAAATGGAAAGCAGCTTTCGCAGAAATGGATTTATCAGACAAAAATGCCAGGATAGATCAAAATGTAGCCATTGCTATTGGATTTAATTTACTTGAAGTTAACTTTGCTACTAAAAAGGTAATGGATGGGTTAAGCGTTATTGAGGCATTAAACAGAATGGAACTTTCAAAACGTGAGAAAAAGAGAAAAGAAGATTTTGAAATGCTTTTCATCGAATTGTAAAAGCGTAAATAAAAAAAACTGTATAAAATCAAGCAAAAAGTATGCATTCGTGTTTTTGGAAAACAAAAATACCTATGCATACTTTTTTCGTTTTCCAATGCCTTAACTCTTTTTTATAAATATTACAAAAACCAATCTAGTTTGTAAGTTTTACCAATTGTAATTATCAAATAGCCCTCTGCTTAATGCGGATTAATAATTTTATCTCGCCATAGGCGAGAGTTAATTCCAATATAAAAAAATAATAAAACACTGAATTGGATTATATATTTTTTATAAACGGTATTGCCTGTAAGGCGTAAAAATGAATGTTAATTTTTCTAATACCGAATTCTATAAGGAGCTGGAATCTTTCCTTCCTAAGAGCAATGCTGAGAAAAGAAAAATGTGGGCGACTACAATTATTGAAGAAGACATAGATATAAAATACCTTTCCGAGTTATTAAAATGTGAACAGAGAATTGCTATACGGTTTCAATGGCTTTTGAGCGAGATTGGAGGGTTAAATCCAAATAAGTTATTTATTGAGCTCCCATATTTATTAGATCAGTTTAAATCCCTCACCCCAATCCACAAAACACACCTTGCTACCTTATGGCACATTGTTGGCGTGCCGACCGAAAATG
>CANMPY010000147.1 GCA_947499775.1 Bacteroidota bacterium
ATAGTATCTGCTACTTTTCTAATTTCATTTGCATTGTCAATTAGGGTTTGATTATCAAAACCTCTAATGATAAACTTGATTACAGCTTCTTCAATTTGACCATTCACAGAGGTTGGATGAACAAATCCTTCTTTTTTTTCAGTTGTTTCAGGCGAAAGCCTATTTTTTGGCAAGGCCGCTAATATATCCCCTGCTATTTTTATGGCGCTCTCCATTTTACCCTTTGCAAATCCGGGGTGTGTAGAAACGCCTTTAATGGTTAATACTCCACCATCGGCACTAAAGGTTTCATCCTCAATATGACCTGCTGATTCTCCATCCATGGTATACCCAAAATCAGCGCCTAATTTTTGCATATCTACTTTATCAACCCCCCTCCCTATTTCTTCGTCGGGTGTAAACAAAATTCGTATTTTACCATGTTTAATTTGAGGATTCTGAATTAAAAAATTTGCAGCATCCATTATCTCTGCTAGCCCAGCCTTGTTGTCGGCTCCTAATAGGGTGCTTCCATCGGTAGTAATTATGGTATTGCCCACCTGATTTTTTAAATCAGTATGTGCTTCGGGATTTAATGATAAGGATGTATCGGTACTATAATGAATAATACCACCATTATAATTCTCATGCAAAATAGGATTTACATTGGCTCCGCTACAATCAGGCGACGTATCCATATGTGAACAAAAGCAGATAACAGGCACTTCCTTATTTGTATTTGCTTCTATAGTTGCATAAACATAACCATATTCATCTAAGTGAGCGTCGCTTATTCCCATTTGCAAAAGTTCGGCAACCAATACTTTTCCTAAATTTTTTTGCTTTTCAGTTGATGGGTTTGTAGGCGATTCAGGATCAGATTGTGTATCAATTTTTACATACCTCAAAAATCGCTCGGCAACGGTGTACTTATAGTCTTTAAACATATTTATTTTAACTTAGTTTGAAATGCTTTTTTAAATTTATCTAATTTTGGTCGAACAACATATCGGCAATATGACTGCTCATTATTGTTTGCATAATAATCTTGATGATAATTTTCGGCCTTATAAAATTCTGAGACTTGGGTTATTTCCGTAATTATTGGCTTCGAAAATACATTTTCTTTGTTGAGTTGGTTTTTGTAAAATTCTGCTTCTACTTTTTGACTTTCTGAATAATAAAATATTGCGCTTCGGTATTGTGAACCAATATCATTTCCCTGCCGGTTTAAAGTGGTTGGATCATGAACTTGCCAAAAAACCTCTAAAAGCGTTTTATAGGAAACAACTGAAGGATCATAAATAAGTTGAATAACCTCGGCATGTCCTGTTGTACCTGTGCAAATATCGGCATAGCTTGGGTTTTTTATTACACCACCCGAATACCCTGAAAGTACAGTATCCACTCCTTTTAATTCTTTAAAAATGGCATCTCCACACCAAAAACATCCTAAACCAAAAAGGGCAGTATCGCGCTTATTTGTTTCCATAATTACTCCCTTTTCATTATTCGGTAAATTTAGCTTCGAATTATTGAAACAGCCAATGGTAAATGCTAAAATTATTCCTCCAATCATAATCTGTATAATTACATAATAACTTAATTTCAGGCCATTCGATTTATTAATCATAGTGCTAATAGCTCATTGATTTTCAACTCTACTTCTTCTATGGTAACCAAATTAATGCAAGGGCTTTCAGGTCGTATGCAATGAATTTGATCGCATGGATTGCAATCCAAAATATGGTGCACAACTCTTGATTTTTCTCCTATTGGATAAAAAATATCTTTAACACCTGGGCCATAAATACCTACTAAAGGGGTATTCATAAGCGCTGCTATGTGCAAAGGTCCGCTTTCATTACCCACAAATAATTTAGCTTTGCTTACTAAAGCAGCCAAAGTTAAGAGTGAAAAATTCTTTGTACATGCAATTGCTTCCCGCTCACTCATTTTTATAACTTGATTAATGGTGTATTCATCCTCCTCGGTTCCAACAAATACAAGATTTAACTTATAGGTATCCTTTAACTTACGCGCTAAAACTGCAAAATTGGATATTGACCATTGTCTTAATACTCTTCGACCACCACAATGAATTACGGCAAAATTTGATAATTGGTTTTGTTTAATAAAATCAATTGCTTCACGTTCCGATTCTTTATCAATATAAATTGGAATAGAGCCTTGGTGTGGGGCATTCGGTATTACAGATTTTATTATATCTAAATTTATGATTTGCTCATGAGCCTGTATGCCTTTGATCTTGTTTCTCAACCTTACAGTACCTCTATCTAAACGTTTATTTGGTAAATATTTTAAAGCATAAGCCAAAGTTTGCCAATTTCCTCGAAGTTCAACTATCATATCAAACCGTTGGTTTTTTGGCAGTTCATGAATTATATGGCTAATGGCGGGATGATTCTGCGCTAAGGGTTTTACGAAAGGCTTGCAAAGCAACGTGATTGGAGCATTGGGGAATTCCAAATTTAATGGTTGAAAAATAGGCAAGGCATAAACCATATCCCCTATTTCGTCCCATTTGATTACCAATATGGAATGAACAGTTTTTTTTGAACGCCAACAATTTATCAGCCGACAAACACAGGCTGAAACTAAAAAATAAACTTGCTCTTTATTGAAATTAAATGCCACTCGTTTTCTATTATTAATCCTTTTAGCATTCTGACGCCATCAGTTCATAAAGTATTGGTCGGCTTGGGCTCGCATCGGATTGGAAATTGGCTATTTGAATATCGAGCAAATACATTCCATCCTCTATATTATCATTACAATAAATGAGTTCAGTGATGGTAGTATCGTATCGTGCCAACTCACCTTCTCCAAAAAATGCTTTATGAGCTAGTAATTTGCCCCCATCATCTTCTCTGTCAACCGATGGAATATCGCAAAGCAAATGTTTCACTCCCAAAGAATTTAATAATTCTAGGGCTTCATCTGAAAAATAAGGCGGATTTGATCCTGAATAATCAGTATTTGTTTTTTCAATAGGGTTCGGATGCGTTCGTACGATTATAGCTTCTGCCCCATTTAACTTTACACATTGCATAAGGTCTTGTTTGGTGATGCACAAATCGCCTTCTGACGGTTCTGGAAATACGGTAATTAATTGGGCCAACATTATACCTTGAGGCAAAGCATTAGCGATTAAATGCTGTTCAGCAATTATATGACCTATACACTCGGTATGCGTACCATTTCCGTGGGGTGTAAACCGAATGACATCTACATTGCAAACTCCTCCTGCAGCCACACTTCCTACAAAATTTCCTGCACGGTAAGGTTCAAAAATTGCTTTGTCTGTATAAAAACAATTCGCACCTAAGCCATCGTGCCTCACCCCAAGAGAAATATCAATGGGTTTTGAGGTGTCGATAGTAAACGAATTTCCGTTAAAAATGAATGAAAGGTGCATAATTATTAAGGCGTGTAAAATTAGTATAATTTATAAAAGAATAACTTATACTGATTATTTTTGAACCAACGTATGAATAATTATCGCTTTAGCCGAATTATTAAACCAATTCTCCTTTTCTTAGCAATTCTAATTGGAATAGTATCGCTTTGGTATTCCAATACATTAGCCAAGAAAATGGAAAAGGAAGAGGAATTGAAAATTAAAACTTGGGCTAAAGCAACCTCTCAATTAGCTTCGAGTGATTTTTCTGTCGATTTAACTTTTCTGCTCGAAATTGTAAGTCAAAACACAACCATTCCAGTGATCCTTACAGATGAAAATGATAATGTTACGAGTTGGCGTAATCTTGATTCGGCACGGGCATCGCATAACAATACCTATATCATTCATTCGTTAGAGAAAATGAAATCAGCACACGCCCCCATTGTTCTCACCTATTTCGAAGGGCAAAAAGTAAAAGTATTTTATTTGGATTCAGAAATACTTACCCGTTTAAAATACTATCCATTCATTCAGCTCATTATTATTTCTTTATTTTTAATAATCAGCTATTTAGCCTTCAGTTATTCACGACGTTCCGAACAAAATTTGGTATGGGTTGGTATGAGTAAAGAAACAGCGCATCAACTTGGCACACCGCTATCGTCATTAATGGCGTGGATAGAAATTAGCCGTGAAGATGCCAATAGCAATAAAGATGTTTTAAACGAGATGGAAAAAGATGTTAACCGATTAGAAATAATTACAGAACGGTTTTCAAAAATAGGTTCCGACCCCAAACTGCTATCGCTCGACATCGTAAAAGAACTTGAACTTTCCATAGATTATTTAAAAACCAGAACGTCCAAATTAGTCACGTTTACTATTTTTAATCATCTTAAAAAACCAGTAAACATTATGATGAATACCCATTTATTTGCGTGGGCCATCGAAAACATAACAAAAAATGCCATTGATGCCATGGAGGGTATAGGAACAATTTCCTTTACAATAGAAAAGAAGGGAAATCTGATTATTTTAGATATTACAGATACCGGAAAAGGCATTCCAACAAACCGATATAAAACTATTTTTAAGCCTGGATTTACCACAAAAAAACGAGGCTGGGGCTTAGGGCTTTCTTTTGTGAAGCGAATAGTTGAAAATTACCACAAAGGGCATATTACCGTTAAAGAATCTATCCACCACAAGGGAACCACATTTCGTATTACGCTTAAAGCTGCAAGACCTTAAGCGTTTCAATTTTTGGGGTGTTAGTTAACCCGCTATAACTTTAAAAATGATCAATATTAGATATGCAATTTTCAACATTCATTGCATAAAGGATGTGAATATTGAAGATTGAATTAGGTGTAATTTAGAAACTCCTAGCTCATTTTACGACTTGTCATCGTAGTTTTAGTAACCCCCTTTGATGTTTTGGCTTTTGCTTCTACTTTCTTGATGGGTTTGATGGTTTTAGACTTGGCAACAACTTTATCAGTTCCTTCCGTTTCTTCAATTTTAGCATTAAAATCTATTTTCCCTCTTAGCAAGGTATACCAATTACTCATTTTTTGAATGTCGGAATTATAAACTCTTTCTTTATCAAAATTAGGCAATAACACTTCAAACCATTTTTTTATCCCTTCACCTGATGCATCCTTTGCAAGCAAAACATAGTTTCCCGCTTTATCTAAAGTATCAATGGTTTTGAAAATTTCAGAAAGTTTTATGTCGGCATCTACCGTATAAACCGATATATCCTCTAAAATTGACACTTTCTGCGATAAAGGTGTTATGCTGCGTTTGGCTGTATGATCTAGGGCTTCCAATACCAATCCATTTGCTCCTTTACCAATAATTTTATGCAAACCAGGTTTTCCGGCAACCGATACCACGTCTTTTAATTCCATTTTGCAAAGAAACAAGCTTTTATTAATACTCTCTTCACATTTATGTAAATTAATTATAAAGATTATTTTTATTGAATCATAAAAAAAGAATTTCTTTTAAAAAAAAGTATGTTATTTGCCGGTATATTTAAAAGAATCATGAAAAAATACTACCTCCTAATTTTAAGTTTTCTGCCAGCCTTTACATATGCTCAGAAAAACACATCTGTGGTAAATCCGAAAGTTGATGTACCGCATATTGCATCTTCTCATTTCTTAGGAAACGACGATGCCACATCGCCATTTTTTAGTGGCTCAACTTCTACACCTAAATTAAATAAGCATATACGCTATTCGGGTGTTTTAATTGGCAATTCGTTTTA
>CANMPY010000148.1 GCA_947499775.1 Bacteroidota bacterium
GTTTGTATTTGCAAAATCCTTTTATTTTAGAATTATCTAAATCGATAATACTCGTAAATTGATGCAATTCAACACCATGTGCCGTATTCGGGTTTACGTTACAGGTAGAAATTTTAGAGCGGCACAACGGGCTGATATCTTTTACACTTTCTCGGGTTAAAGCAAATTTTGTTTCTTTCGAAAATGTATTATCCGATCCCTTTACAAAAATATAATCGATTTCGGAACAATTTTCGTTGCTATTACCCCCTCCTGTACCATTTAATTTACACCCATTACAATCGCGATAAATACTTAACGTTACTTTATATTGATTGTCTTTAATATGTTTATAGTTTAACTCGCCTCCGAGTACATGCGAAGCAAGGGTATTGAACCCTGAAAAAAGTAAAAGCCATATAAGAATAAGTCTTAACAATTGCTTCCAAATTTAAGTATAAAATTTGTGTAACAGAAATAATATTCTGCTACACAAATTTGTAATCTTATCGTATTATTAGCACTGTGCCATTGTATTTATAAAGTTCACCAGCGTAGCTCGTGATATTTACTTGATATACATAGGCGTCCATTTGGCAAGGTTCTCCTTTGTAAATTCCATCCCATGGTTTGTCTAACCTTGTTTCTTCATATAGTAATTCTCCCCAACGGTTGAAGATTAAGATTTGATAGGTTATAAAACCACTAGCCTGAACCCAGAATTTGTCATTTTTAAGAGGGCCAGAGCCATCAGGTGTAAATACATTAGGAATAAAGACAAGAATATCTGGATCAATAATAACAAGTTTTTGGATTGAATCTTTACAACCATGGTTAGTTTCAACAACCAATTTTACAGAATATTTACCTGTATCGTTGGTATAGTAATACTCAGGATTTGTTTTAGACGATGTATCTGTGTCTACTTTTAAATCACCAAAATTCCAATTATGATTTACAATTTTACTATTAAGCACCAACTGTTTCGTAGAACTTTCATTGGTAAACCTAAATCGAGGTAAAGCAGCAGTAGTTCTATTATTAGGATTAGGGGTGAAATCGGCTGTTGGTATTGGATATACCAATATTGGCATTGGCCCAATGGTCGTATCGCATCCAAATTCACTGCTTATTTTAACATAAACCTTATTGCTATCAATAAAGTTAAATATATGGCTTGGACTTTGATTGGTGCTTAGTTCTGAATGATCAAAATCCCAAACAAATTTAGCTTTACTAGAATCTACTCCATTGGTAATTTTAGTTAAAAAATTTACAGTATGAGGAACACAACCATCCGGATCGTCAATATTAATAGTGGCATGTGGTTTTGGATGAATAGTAATGGTCATAGCATCTTGCGAAAATGGGCAAACCCCTTCTTGTTCGGTAAAGCAGGTTACCATAAGCGTTGTTGCGGTATCACTTCGAGGCCTAATGGTATAAGTTACTGGGTTTTGGTTACTTAATTGGTTATTGCTTTCGAAACTAGCCCTTAATGGATCGGCACTATGTACCCAATCTATTTTGGAAGTATATTGGTAATTAGCTCTCAAAGTTAGATTCATTACATTGCTTCTACATGTGTCAATATTGGGTGTGATAATATCAATCACAGGAGCGTTTTGAACATAAACTAGAAGACTTTTTGATGTATCGCACTTAGTAGTTGGATGCACATAATTGTAAGTAAGGGTTATCCACTTATCGCGCTCATTTGCAGGAACTGAAGTCGGTTTAAATTTACCGCCACCAATTACACCAGCAACCGAACTTGACCAAGTACCTCCTGTTGGATTAGCATTTAGAGTAACGTCAGCATCTATCTCACAAAATTTACCAAAGTCACCTTTTGGTGAAATACTGATATCAACGGTTGGTAATGGATTGATTCGTAAATTGGTATCACGCTGAACAGGGCATCCGCTTGCAGTATGCGTATAGCGCATTCTATACAAACCAGGTCCGTTTTGATTGTTAAGCAAAAATGTATTTAATGAGTCACAGCCCATAACACCTGGCAAAAGCAAAAACTTAGATTTAAATCCAGCGGTATCAATAACTGTCCAACATCCATCATTAGGCTTCACATTCGATAATTTAATAAGATCTACTATTCCAGCATCTATACATAAATCAGGGAAAATATTAAAGGAAATAACTGGTAGCTTCCAAATAAAAATTACCATTGTATCTTTATTGAAACAACCTTGTCCATCTTGTATCGTAATTTCAAGAACCAAGGAGTCTTTTGCAAGTGCGCCTATATCAATGGTTGCAGAATCAACACGTAGCATAAAATCATAATTTAAACTAGGATCTCCATCGTATATTAGATCTGTAACGGTGTTTAATCCACCTGAAGGTTTCTTCAATGACCGCAATACTTTCCATTGAACGTCTACCATTGAATTAAGGTTAATAGGAGCTAAAATATGTGTCTTTAGCTTAGCTACCATCTTATCCTGGCAATAGTAACCCCCTTTGGTTAATAACGGGGGTAAAGGATTAATGGTAAACCGGGTGCTATCTCTATTAATACAGGAAGTTGTAGGATCTTGATACACATATATCAAACTAAAAGTTCCTGATTTAGTAGGATTGCAAGCCAATGGTGTAAGAAACGAATTGCCTACCACATAAGCTGGATTTTGCCGACAAGACCAATTTCCGCCTGTTGGACTACCATAGGATGAACTACCCAAGGCAATATTTCCATAGTCACAACAGAATTTCTGGGGTGTTGTAAGGGTAAGGGTAGGGAGAGGATTTACTTTTATAAACGTGGTATCATAGCCCCAACATCTAGTAGTATCTTCCTGTACCTGAAGCTCAAGTAAATAATTGTCTGAATTTTGGACTTTAAACATCCATTTTGCTTTGGTGCTTAATCCTGGCGGTGTTTTTGGAAGCCCCCGATACCAAATATAGGTTCCTGTTTTGTTGTTGCCAACTGTGTCAAGTCCTGAGGCATTTAGTATTAGGGTATCGTTAAAGCATTTTATCTGATCGGGTCCTGCGTTAGGATACAAGGTATCGTTAACAAAGAGATTCATTGTATCGGTCCAATTACAACCCAAGCTATCAATAACGGTTGCTGTATAAAGGCCCCGCTCTGTAAATGTGGCAAATGTATCGGTACTGAAACCAATGCCATTGCGTTGCCACATCCACCATAAAGTGTCGCCTTGAATTAAGGTATCGCCAATTTGGGGATCAACCCAATATGCATTTTTTGCATTTGGCGTAAGGGTTACTTCGCCGTACCAGCATATCCTCAAATCGGGTCCCATATCTACTTTTGGGTTAGGTTTAAGAAAAACACTTACGGTGTCGAAGGCTGTACACTTATTACCGTCGGTAATTTCAACCATAAACATTGTGTCGTGCGTACTCATAAATACGTCAATGTAGGTATTGGTGTCTTTGGTGTCAAAATTAACTGGCGTAAACCATTTATAAGTAAAGCGCGGTAACCCATTTGAAGCTTTTGCGCCTAAACGCAAAGTGGTTCCTGCACATACAAAACTATCAGGACCAAGGGCTAAGTCAACTTCCAAAAGCGGCGGTATAATAATAGTGTCGAAATAGGTTGAAGGGCAGTTTAATGGCGGATTATTGATTGTATGGGTAATAATATATTTTCCTCCCTTTCTAAATTGCAGGGTATCTTTAGACTTAGTTGATTTTAAGCTTTTGCTTGGCTTAAAATAGTAATGGCTACCGTCGACAAATTTATTGGTTGAATCGGTTATCGTCCAATCGTATTTCGGTGTTCCTTTAAAATTAGCAAATATTTTACTTTCAATCGCATAAGCGCCACAGATGAGCTTGGTGTATTTTCTATTAGCTTCGGCTATTTGTTTTACTTTAACAGAATATGATTTAACGGTTAGCGCATTTCTTGGACAAGCATTGTCACGAGCAGTTACCGTAAAGGTATAGGGCAAATCACTTGCTTGATTTTTTTTCGGTGTCCAACAAAATTTACCACTTTGCAAGCGTTCTTTTGGATCTACAATGGTAAAGGTTCCTCCAGGAATACCACGATTCCATGTTAATCTTACAGTATCAGGTGGGTTTGGTTTTAGCGGTGGAGGAGGGATAAATTGTTTGTCATCTGATTTTATGGTCCAACAGATTTGAGTGCCAGCACACACTTCTTGTTTAAAAGGACCGAATAAAAGCGGCGGATTATTGTCGGGGCAGGTTTGCACCCAAAATTGAATATCGCGATGTGTAAAACCTATAACAACATATTTGCCTGTTGTATCTTTACGCCATTCTGTTACCTTTATACTTGCAACTGTACTTTCGCTGCAATCGGTAGGAGTAAAAATAATATCTCCGGTTTCTTTATCAAGGTATGTTCCTATTGGAGGAGTGGTGCTTGGGTTTGGCCCTTTATTTTTATCATAATTTTGTGGCCAATAATCAGTAAAAGGTGATTGTGAACTTCTTCCTCCAGCCCAAGATGTTTTTGATGAAAAGCTTTGGAGTGGATCATCCCAACTATAGGATAAGGAATCAAAATCGGTAGTATCCGATGCACCATTGTTATAAAAATAGGGTTGGTTACAGCATAGTATCGCTACAGGTTCGGAGGTTAAAGAAGGAGATGAATTGCATTTTTTAAGGCATATATCAATTTCAGCAGTAGTCCAAAAATTTTGACTTGCTGCGCCAGTAGTTATCGCTCCATTTCTACAACATTGGCCAGTGCCAATAGTTATTTTACAACAGCCATTTGCTTTAGCAGTAGTGGCATCGAAAGTATACGTGTAGGTATGTTCTTCAACACCAGTTCCTGTTCCGTAAGTATTTTGAGGATTACATGGTTTTCCTGCGCCAGCACATGTTGGCGTTACATCCCTAACTCTTATTTCGGTAGGAGTAAATGAGGCAATGTTATTTCCTCCACATAAAATGTTTGAGCCAGGAGCTCCAATTGGCACACCCCTGCAATCCCTATACATTTTAATGGTTATTTCATATTTGTTGCCGCCTACACATTTATAAGTAATGTCGGCACCCATCATGTGAGTGGCATATACTTTGGTGCCTAAACCCGAAATTGCTAAAAGCAAGAATAAGAAACACTTAAGCATTATGTATTTCGTGGTTTTGTTCGATTTGGTAAGTAAGTGTTGAATCATAAATGTGCTAAATTAAATGTTTTTTTTATAGTACCAATATTTTTTTTGTAATTATTTGATTATCAGATTTAAATCTGAGATAGTAAATTCCTTTAGTATCCAATATGCATGGGCTTCTATCGGTCGTTTTAAATGTATTAATTAATTGTCCATGGGTATTAAAAATTGAAATTAGATTGAACGAATTAAACCAGTTTTCTTCAAAATTTTCACCAACATTTATAGGATTTTTTATATGATATGTTTCGTTATTGACGATTGCTGTTTTAGCTGAATTTTTTAACCAAGAGTTCTTTATTTCATTTGATTTTGTTGAAAGAAATTTATAAGGAAGTGCATCGCCTTTTTCATAGCCCGAAATGGCAATATCTAGGTCTATATAATCTTTTGATTTTAAATCCGTAAAGCTCAAATTTGCTAACATACTTCTCGATCCTGGCATTGAATTTTCCTCCCAATTTTGACTAGGAAAGGCTTGGTCAGTTGCCCCCGGATATATAAAATTAGCAAGGGAAGTATTTGAAGTGCCATTGCCTCCA
>CANMPY010000149.1 GCA_947499775.1 Bacteroidota bacterium
TTCATATAATTAATATAATAAGTGATGGATGGTGTCATCTTACGTTGGGGTGGGGTGTATTGTTGTTTTTCTAAAATATCCTCATTGTTATAATTAATAATATCATATCCGCCCTCGGTTTCTACAGCAAACGATTTTAAATATACAAGGCTATATTTTAGAGGAGGGAAATTTTCAACCATAAGCAACTCTTCTTGGTCATCATAATATTCCCAGCGCCCTGATTTATTAGATTGGGTTCCTTTTACTTTATAATTTCCTTTTATTCGAAGAACTTCCTTCTCATCAAAGTATTGCCATTCGCCGGTTGCCAACCTTATTTGATATGTTCCACCTGTGGATTTTGATTTTTGACTAATGAATGTTAACTCTCCTTTTCCTTTGTAAATTTTTAGATCAAAATTGAAAGTATCAAGAATAACCGAATCTTTGGAGCCAAGCGTTGAATCTCCGTTTATCTGGGCATTGCTGATATACGTCCATAAAAAGCAAAAGCAAAACAGGGAACGCATTACCATTACACAAACAACGGGTTTTTTGGATAAAAAATGATTGCTTGTGTAAAAGTCAAAATCACATTCAAAATTAAACGTAAATCTAAAATCACAAATAATCTTATTTTTGCACTCTAATACATGAATACCGAATACGAAGTTGTAATAGGGCTCGAAATCCATGCCCAATTGCTTACCAAGAGCAAAGCCTTTAGCGCCGACAGGGCCGAATATGGCAATCATCCAAATACCAATGTGAGTGCTATAAGCCTTGGGCATCCGGGCACATTGCCTAAGCATAATATGGAAGCTGTTGAAAAATCTATTCGCGTAGGTTTAGCTTTTGGAAGTGAAATAGAACGGTTTAACAAATATTCGCGCAAAAATTATTTTTATGCCGATTTGCCCAAAGGATATCAGATTACACAATTTGACACCCCAATATGCATCGGTGGTAAAGTAACTATTAAGCTAAAAGACGGCAGCACAAAAGATATTAACCTAACACGTGCCCACATGGAGGAAGATACTGGTAAAAGTATTCACGACATGGATATAGAAAATTCGTTAATTGACTACAACCGAGCGGGGACGCCCCTCATCGAGATAGTAACCGAACCCGATATACGAACGGGCGAAGAAGCCTATCAATTTCTTAACGAAGTGCGAAAAGTTTTACGCTATTTAGATGTGTGTGATGGAAATATGGAAGAGGGAAGTTTGCGCTGCGATTGCAATATTTCGGTTCGCCCTGTGGGAACTGAAAAATTTGGCGTAAAGGTGGAAGTTAAAAACATGAACTCCATGAGCAATGTAAAACGGGCTATTGAATATGAAACCGAGCGGCAGACTGCAGCTATTCGTAATGGCGAAACAATAATTTCGGAAACCCGCAGTTTTGATGCCTTGCGAAGCAATACGTTTAGCATGCGAAGCAAAGAGGAAGTTAACGATTACCGCTATTTCCCTGAACCCGATTTACCGCCATTGTTAGTAACGGATGAAATGATTGAGCAGATAGCCAAAGCTATGCCAGCCCTTCCTGAGGAATTGTTTCAAAAATTTACTTCGGTTTTTGGATTGAATTCATATGATGCAGGCGTGCTAACCGAGAGCAAAGAAATTGCTGCTTTTTTTGAATGTGTTTGCAACAATACGGATAATTACAAAGCTGCAGCCAATTGGACTATGGTAAATCTAAAAGGGTATTTAAATGAAAATGCACTTGATTTTACCGATGCCACCATTTCACCAATTACCATAGCCAAGCTTATTCAATTAATAGATTCGGGAAAAGTAAGCCATAGCGCTGCTCAAAAAATATTCCCACAATTATTAGCCGATGCGAGTGCAGAACCATTAGCCATTGCCGAAAAATTAAATCTTTTGCAATCGTCCAACTCTGGCGAACTTGATGAATGGATTGAAAAGGCCTTAGCTAAGTACCCCGAAAAAGTAGCCGAATACCAATCAGGAAAAGTAGGTTTATTAGGTTTATTTATGGGTGAGGTAATGAAACTATCTGGTGGAAAAGCCGACCCTAAAGCATCATCCGAACGCGTTAAAAAAGCACTAGAAAAATAAGGGTGTTACTGCTATATTTTTCCATCCTTATGGATGCATCAGTATATCAAAACATTCCTTATTCATAGTCAACAGTTTCTAATTCTCCTCTGCTGTTATACCTTAATGATAGCCTATTTTTAGTATACGTATTTCTTCCATCGAAGGTAGAATCTGGCTTGCCAAATTTTTTCTCTATAACTTTTTGTTTATCCCCAAGGCCATAAATCCCCCAAATGTAGCCCCTGTAAGTTTGCCACTCATACCCATCGCTCCTGTTGCCTTTACTTACAAGATGTAACGATACAATCGTATCGTTTTTTAAAGAAAATCGAATACCAACAATGGGACAGAAATATTCATTAAAGATCAGTTTTTTGTAATTATCATTATAACTCGCTTCCACAATTACACAGCTTTCTTTGATGTAGGCTTTAAATAATTCGGCTTTTTTCGAATCTATGCTTTCTCCAATAATACTTTGCGTTATGGGATACATTGGAAAAGGGACAATACTTTGTAGCTGCCATGATACATTGCCCAATAAGCTGGTGATTAAAGGAAAATTTTCATTATCTAAAATATTAATTATCCATTTTTGATCAGAGGATGTGGCGGTTAATATTTTCGACTTTAACCCTGCACCTATTATTGGAAGTAGATATTCGTTCAATTTGCACGCTCCAAATTCTATTTCCTCATATTCAATAAAGAGTTTGAAAATTTTGCCAGATTTAACTTGCTTGAAAATTTCAGAATTCAAATACAATACATTACATCGCTTGAGATAATTGGTATCTTTTAATTCTTTTAATAGCGTTGAATTACTAATTTCAGGAGCAGTCCAAGTGCCCCATTTTGGATTTTCAGAACCCCATTTATAATAGAACGAAGAGGTATTATTTATTTTATCATATACAAAAGTGGCTGGATACGATTTACCTCCACTCCTCGAAATTTTGTAATTAAATTTATCGCCTAAAGCAGGTTTATAACTATTTTTCCCGGAAGCTTTACACAAGGTAAGTCCACTTAGAACGATAATTAGTATATATTTTAACCTTGCCATTGTAAGTTACGAATATATAAATTTGTTGACTTATTTATTTACAAGAAATCGATAATTGCTCCGAAGAAAGCAATTCATCCAGGTAGTTCGTTAATTTTATCTAATTATTATTTTACGGCTGATTGTTTCAGCATTCATGGTTGCCCTTATCAAATATATCCCTGCAGCAAGCTCGCCCATATCCATCGAATATTCTATCCCCACAAAATTCAATGAAGAATGATTAATAAGACTTTGCCCCAAGGCATTAAAAACCTCAATTTTTAAATTTCCTGGAATCTTATTAAACAAAACGTTGAATTTACCTTGATTTGGATTGGGAATAACTTCCATTGTAAATCCATTATTTTTTAATACATCTATAACTTCAATTTCTTTGCATGCCGTGTTCAAGCATCCTATTCTATCGGTTTGCTTTCGGCAAATACTATACTTGCCATATTCCTTAAATATTTTTTCAATGGCGGTATCGTTTGTGTTTAGGGAGTTCCCGTCGCCAAAATCCCAACTTGCATTTTGTTGTGGCATGGTAGCTTTAAATACAACCACCTTATCAATAACCGATTCAACCCTAAAATCATTTACTCCAAATTCATCCACTACTACCTCAACATTCACAGTTGATGTGTCGCTGCATCCATCACTTAGCACTACCGTATATTTTTTGGTTGATTTACCATTAAACGATTTTAATAAACCAGAAGTTCCATCATTCCAGTTTGAATTTACAAAAGACCCTTTTCCACCATAGGTTTTAAATTGTATTACCGAATCTTGGGTGCTGCATTTTTGTATACGAATAGGATTAAGAGTGAGTTTGTCAAGTACCAAGATGGTCGTGGTGTCGCGTTGCGAAAACTCACAACCATCTTTTATCACTGCAACATAATGATATAAACCTGAATTTATTGGATCCAGGGAAACTGGATTTAAAAGCAGGGCTTTGTTAAATTCCCACCACATTTTAACAGTTCCATTTTTTCCGCCAAGTGAGGTAAAACTAAATTGGTGATTCTGACCATAACACAAAGTAGTATCGTTTGCGGCTTTAATTTTTGGCAATTTCCAAACCTCAATCCAAAGGCTATCAGTGGATGGCAGTGAAGTACAATTATCGGTTAAGGTTGCTATTTCCCATATTCCAATTTTGGTACTATCTCGTTTCGATGGGCCTTCTGCCGTATTTCTCGACCAATTTATAACATGCTTCTTCGACCATCCCCCTTTGGAAGTAGCTTGTGATATAAAAGGAATAAAGCTACAAACGGTATCCGGAGCATTTATCTTTACTGATAAGGCTTGCCTCACTGCGATCGTTAAAGAATCATTCACCGAATTGCTAGAACATCCATCTGTAAAAACAACCCTATAAGTCGTTGTAATTTTAGGGCTTACCATAATGATTGAATCCGATTGACTTACATTCCATAAAAAGGAATACCCCTTACTTTTACCTCCCGATACGTTTGCAATCACTAATGTATTTTGCCCAATACACAATGTATCATCCAAGGTTTTTAATTTCAATTGTAAGGCCGGCAATACAGTTACAACAATGCTATCCACCGGCTTGTCTGTTGTACAGCTATCGGTTAGCCATACATAATAAACGGTAGTCTTTTTTGGCCAAATGGTATGTTTACTAGTTGAAGAAAGCCCTTGGTTCCAATTAAAGTTATACTTTAAATTTCCTCCCTTTGCCCATGCCTTAAGCGTGCCTGAAGTTCCTTCACAAAGTGTTGTATCGTTAGAAACATAAACCTGAAGATTGGGCCTTACTACAATCTTTATCGAATCGCTTAAACTATCAACCGAACAACCGCCATCATTTAATTTGAAATAATATAGTGTGGTTGTATCTGGTTTTACAAAAATCCAACTTTTTGAAGATACCGTTCCAGGCCCGCTCCATTGATACTTATACCATGCTGTCTTCCCTCCAGTTAGTGTTGGCTTTAGGGTGTACTGCTTACCCAAACAAATGGTATCAAAATCGTTCCATTTCATCTGGAGTTTTGGTCCAACTGTTAAATCAATACCCGATTGCAGTTTGTCAATACGAGTTCCACATCCATTTTTGGCTGATACAACAATATTCCGATTGTCATCGGTTGTTAAATTATTAAAATTAAGAAAGGTTTCGTATCCCCTTTTGTAATATACGAATGGGTCCATTATGACATTATAATTTTTAATCCAACTTATGTATGGCATCGAAACCGAACTAAGGTTATAAACTTTTAAGGTAAAATTAGCTCCAATGCATCCAATAGTATCTTTTGGAATATCAAAACTTGGCAAAGCGGTATCAATTTCTACCTTTATTTCGTTGGTAAAAACATTTCCCTCACAGGCATTAAAATACCCCCTTCTGTATTTCCAACCATTTTGTTTAAACGATGGATTAGCAAGAATTAAAGTATCAAAAACTCTTCCATTAAGTATATTCCATGAATTTCCATTGTCAATACTTCTTTGCCAAAAACTATTAAGTGTGGCGGTACCG
>CANMPY010000150.1 GCA_947499775.1 Bacteroidota bacterium
CCAACTATTTCCATGGTTTTTAACGACTTTTGCACTATTAAAGTTTAATAAAAAAAATTGAAGTTAAAAAAAGCCGAATCAGGCGCCATAATGGCCGAAATTGCTGTGAAAGGCATGCAAGAAAAAAAGGCCAAATCCATTGTTAAAATTGACTTGCGCAAACTAAATTTATCAATTGCTGATTATTTTATCGTTTGCCATGCCGAATCCGACAAACAAATAGATGCCATTGCCGATTCTGTTGAAGATGAAATCAGAAAAGCTACAGGTGAAAAACCATTTAGTCGCGAAGGATTCCGAGTATCCGAATGGATAATTTTAGATTACATCGATGTAGTCATTCATATTTTTAACCGTGAAAAACGAAACTTTTACGACTTGGAAGCGCTTTGGAGCGATGGCGTTCAAAAACAATATGACGACGTAAACTAAATAAATTCGTTTCTATTCTATTTCTTAAAACCCTTTTTTATTAAAACCTTGCATCAATTCCGTATGCAAAAACATGAGGGGTTCCTACACTTAATTCGAATCCCAAGCCAACCCTTTCTTTGATTTTATACTTATAACCAATACCGAAAGCGGGAAGCAAAGTTCCCGGAAAACTTGTCTCGAGTTTTTCATCCAAATCAGAATCGGTCAACGAAGGAGAAATCTTCCAAAATACTGAACCAAATCGAATAGAGGTATACAAATCGCTTTTGGCATTATTGACAATATGATAATTAAATCGCAATCCAACATACTTGCGGTTCACTTTAATATCGATATCATTATAACGGCGGGTTAATTCGTTCGCATTTTTAAAAATTAAATAATTCACTTGCATGTTCATGGTTTGTGATGAACCTAAAATACCTATGGAAATATTTTTATTAAAGTAATAATCATACCCGATTTGAATTGCCGGATTTGAACTCCCTTTATAACTAAACGAATCGGTCTTCCAATTCAATTTTCCATCAATTTTAAATGCCAATCCCGCTGTGCTTAAAGCTCCATTTACGCTTACCTGATGAACTTTGAATTCCTCTGATTTTTTTTCAGGACTATTCTGCGAATGGGCATTTGTGAAACATACGCTTAGCAATAGTATTATTAAATATTTAGGCATAATTATTTATTTAAAACGATATGAACATCCGAAGGATAATAAATGAGGCGCTCCGGCATTTATTTCAATATTTGCAACAAATTCAGGTGTAAATTTAATGCACATTCCAAGGGGAATAAAATTTAGCGCAGGACGATTTAGCATTAAAAATTCTTCTTTAAATGCATTAATAAATCCTATATCCTGTGTGTTATATTTTTTATTCCAGAACAACCCCCCGGCTCTAATTCCAATATACATATCTACTTTGGCCGTATTCTTATAATGATAAAGACATTTACCTCCAAGATATATGCGTTTCATGCTTACATGTAGGTTGTCAATTTTTGATGGTTTAAGCGTATCGCCATATTCCCAATGTGAAATATCAACCTTAAAAGGTTGTATGGATGCAAAAAAACCAAGCGATGTTTTCTTGCTTTTAATTTTATCGTAGGTAAGTTGAAACGCAGGTTTAACGTCGGTTGTATAGAGTTTTGTAATTGTATCGCCCTTCATGGCATCATACAATACACCCGTTAGGCTTAAACCGGCATGAATGCCAACCATTCGTAATCCTGTTTCATCGAGTTGAATTGGTTTGGGTTTTTTAGGTTCATTTTTCTTTTGGGCATGAGAGGGCGTTACAAAAAGGAAACAAAGTATGCCTATCCCTATGGAATAATATTTCCTCATTTGTAGTTTTAAAAATTTAATGCTCTTTTGCCAGTAGCATCGAGTGCTGCTTCCTTTAATGATTCAGAAAAGGTAGGATGCGCATGACTAATACGCCCAATATCTTCTGCACTTGCTCTAAATTCCATGGCAACCACCGCTTCGCCAATTATATCAGCTGCCCGTGGACCAATAATATGGACTCCTAAAATTTCATCCGTATCGGCATGGGCTAATATTTTAACCAAACCATCTGTGTCCATACTTGCTACTGCACGGCCATTAGCCTTGTAGGGACCAGTTCCAACTTTATAATTTATTCCTTTGGCTTTTAGCTCTTCCTCTGTATTGCCTACCGAGGCTACTTCGGGCCAAGTATATACCACTCCTGGTATTAAGTTATAGTTTATATGTGGTTTTTGTCCTGCAATTGTCTCGGCTACAAATACACCTTCTTCTTCTGCCTTATGGGCTAACATAGCACCCTTTATTACATCACCAATAGCATAAATCCCTTTTACATTGGTTTGCAATTGAGCATCTACTCCTATTCTACCTCTTTCATCTACCTCAATCCCAACATTAGTTAACCCTAAATTGTCGGTATAGGGTTTTCTACCCACAGCTACCAAACAATAATCGCCTTCTAAACTTATTTCTTCTCCTTTTGAGTTTTCGGCTTTTACGGTTATCTTCTTTCCTTTGCGAATTGCTGTTTTAACCTTATGTTTAAAATAATACTCGAATCCTAGTTTTTTTAAACTCTTTTGCAATTCTTTTCCCATCGTTCGATCCATGCTAGGAACCAAGCCCTCCATAAATTCGATAACCGATACCCTAGACCCTAAACGAGCATATACCGAACCCAATTCTAAACCGATAACTCCACCTCCTATTACAATTAAGTGCTTTGGAATTTCTTTAAGGTTTAAAGCTTCGGTACTTGTTATAATTCTTTCTCTATCAATTTCTACACCAGGCAAAGTGAAGGGTTTGCTCCCTGTGGCAATTATAAAATTACCGGATTTAATAATTTTCCTTTCCTTATTCTTGGTTATTTCAAGTGTATTTTTATCCATAAAGGTGGCATGACCACTGATCACCTCAACTTTATGTTTTTTCATTAAATATTCAATACCACCGTTCATTTGCTGAACCACTCCATTTTTGCGAATTATCATTTGCGATAAATCTACCGACAAATCTTTTGCTATAATACCATGTGCTGCAAATTTATGAGTTGCATTATGAAAATGCTCACTGCTATCGAGCAGGGCCTTTGATGGAATACATCCAACGTTCAAACACGTGCCGCCTAATACGGAATAGCGTTCTACTATTGCGGTTTTAAAGCCTAACTGCGAAGCCCTTATGGCTGCTATATACCCACCAGGTCCACTTCCAATTACCGTTACATCGAATTGCTCCTTATCGCTCAAAGAAGTAACTTCATCCCCCATTTTTAAATTTCCTAATTGACTCATTTTTAAAATTATCCTTACTTCAAAATTTCCTGCTGCTTATCTAATTTCAACCCTACACTTACCACCTCTTTAAGCACCGAATCACGCATAGCTTGTTCAAGTGTAAAACGATAGTTACCCAACTCGTTAAATACAATATTGTTTTGAATAGGCAATCTAAAACTAATGATATGCCCCAAATTATGCCCAACCCACTTACCTCTATGATCGGCCAAGGTTACCATTATTTGTTCACTTGAGCTATTGCCTTTTGGGCCAATTGTGGTTAATTTAAAATACATATTACTGTATTTATAATCATTAGTTACTCTTAAATTTAAGGCCAAATTATAATAATATCCTGTATCTATGATTTGAATTAGTATTGGAACAGGTTTTGATTTAGTCCATTCGCTTTTTTCTAAATTATTCCATTGATCAATAACCGGAACAATGCTACACCCAAACAAAATAATAACTAAAAATGCAGAATAAATGGACTTCAAGGTTTTGAAATATTGAATTTCAAAATTACAATAAGGATTCTACTTTTTTTAACGCTTCTTTTTGCTCCATAAGCAAGAAATAAAACCTTAAAAAATTCCTAATTTTTTTTTCAAATCAGCGCTTAAAGCATTTTTATGAACCATAATGTCCATGGTTTTGTATTTTACATAGGCTTCGGATGCATATAAATAACCATCGCAATCATTATTTTTTAAGCCCCATGAATTTTTTACACGGTAATAAATCTTACCTGACTGATCCTTATATATTCCTGTGATATGCATACCATGGTCGTCAGTAGTTTGATAATTGTCGAATGCTTCCTGACGGGATTGTTGGGTTATTTCCTTTTCCTTGCATGGCGCATCAAAAGGGCTACCTGTTTTATCGGCTCCTGCATTATTAAATTGTTTATTATCCTCGCCTTTTTTACTAACCAAGGCATCGTCTTCGGGCACAATGGCCAAACCATTTTTAAAAGAAAAGCCTTTCTCTGATACATCAGTAGCCCAAGCTATTGTATATCCTGTATTAATGGCATTATTAACGGTTGACATAAGCTCTTCAAGCGGAACATTTATTACGGGTTGCGAAGCCCAATTGTCTTCAACTTCCAAAATAAAGGATGAATAAAATGGATGATGGGTATAAGAGGTTAGCGTAACATAATCGTCCAATTTCAAGCCAAGGCTATTGGCATATTCTTTAGGCGTATATTTTTTTCCTTGATAGGTAAAAGATTCAGGTACTGCTCCCAAATAGGCATCCACCACAGCCGAATAAGCCTTTCTCCAACTTGTGGTTAAAGATTTTTGTGGATTATCGGAAATGGTTTTAACTATTGCACCTAAAACGGCTTCCATTTCGGAATGATTATGCTTCTCGCCTCCGCCATAATTCTTCCCTGAATACACTTCTTCGGGCACAATGCCATAATTTTTTAGAACATAAGGAATATCCCAAAACCCGCCCCCTTGGCCAAAATTAGATTTACCATGCATGCGAACATATTTATCTGCTCTATCCAAATACGCTTGACGAACCACGAACATTTCACTTAAATTATGTTGCCCCTTTCCAATTCTTAAAAGCTCGGACTCGAAATAGGAAAGTGCCGAAAAACTCCAACACGTTCCGGTACTGTTTTGATCTTGCACTGGCGTAGCATCAAGGTTAGTAACCTTTGCAAACAAATAGCCCCCTCCTTTTTTATTGCGGATGGTGTCTTGACCTTTACTGGTAAAACCTAAAAATAAAACGAAACTAATAATGAAGTAAAAACTCTTGTTCATATATATAAATTAAGGCGGCAAACATAAACTAAAGCCCACTAACTCCCAAAGGGAGAATAAAATGATTTGTAATTTTTAGATATACAACGGCCTGAAATGGATAAAATGATTTCGTGGCTTTGTTGTACTTTTGATTTCTTAAAAATACAAAGCAAAATTGCTCATAAAAACATTAGAAAATTCGGAAATAAATACGTCTTTGCTTAGCGATTCATTTGGCAGGGTGCATGATTATTTACGAATTTCACTAACCGACCGATGCAATTTACGCTGCACCTATTGTATGCCTACTGAGGATATGCAATTTGCCCTGCATTCGAAATTAATGACGGCCAATGAAATTTATTCAATAGCTAAAACCTTTGTAAACTTAGGGGTAAAAAAAATAAGACTAACCGGTGGTGAACCTTTGGTGAGAAAAGATGCCCAGCTTATAATAGAATTATTAAGTGAATTGCCAGTAGAACTTACGCTTACCACCAACGCTACCAAAACCAATGATTTTATCGAAGTTTTTAAAAAGGCAGGGATAAAATCGGTTAATGTGAG
>CANMPY010000151.1 GCA_947499775.1 Bacteroidota bacterium
ATAAAAAAAATAATTTTTTAATAGCTCAGTCGATATAAGAAACCATCGCATCAAATAATAGTCGCTTTTACTCAGCACATTAAAACGACCGCATAGCTCTAACACAGGCTGTGTTTTCCTTAATTCCCTCCGACATATCGCCGTTTCCCATATGTTCTATCCAGGCTCTTCCTGCCGTACTTTCGGTAGATGACCAATATTCTTTTGCCAAAAAGTTAAATATGCGGCCCGACTCTTTTTGTACAAATAAAAAATGGAGCTCGTCTTTTGATGGCAAAAACCAATCATCGTATCCATTATGCACCAACTGATCGCAAATAGATGCGGCATAATTTCCGTTAGTTTGTAATGCTACGATCTTGGCGGTATTTACCTTACCCGACCCAGGAGCAGTTCCAGATGCATTCGTGCTCTGACATGAGCCTAAACACCATTGTACTGTGGTATGCTGATCGGTAGTGGTGGCAATTAATCCATGTTGTGCATTATCATCCAAAAAAATAATAATACCTCCCTGATACGTTTGACCTAATATTAAGGGCTCCGAAACTTCTTCCTTGCAATTCGCAAGCATTAAAACCAAAGCACAACAAGAAAACTTAATAAAATAATTTAGGAGAATTTTTTGAGTAAATTTTTTAATACGTATCATCTTTTTAATAAACCGTTACATTAAAACCCCAATGGGTATTAATATTCAACATAGATTTTAATATTTTTAATGAATTCAAAAATAAGGTATTAATAACCATATTTCTATTCAAAAACTAAATCTAAGCACGCTTTCACTTTCCTACTCTTATCATAGAGCGCCTGCCAATTAGGAACGATTAAAAACTCTCGAGCAATTTCTCCATGTATTTATCCGATTTGTAAGCAAAGCTTGACAAATCCTTGATAACTTTTCGAAATTCCTTTATTTGAGATGCCTTTCCCTGAGGATCTTTTATTTTTGATAAGGATTTAATTGCAGGATCAAAGCCTCGCCGTTTCCGTTCATTGGTCAAAATTTTGGCAATAACCGCAATATCCTTATCGGCCTTAAAATATTCTTTCCTATCGCCAGGTATATGAACTTTCGAAAGTAAACCCAAGGCTACAAGCGCCCTAATATTGGTATTGGCATTTCCGCTCGAAATTTGAAGCACCTCTCTAATCTCTATTGTATTAAGTTGCTTTTCGGAAATGAGCATTAAGGCATGAATATGACCCATGGCTTTATTAATCCCCCACTGCTGGCCATAGTTTCCCCAAGTGCTAATGAATTGACCTTTTGCTTCTACAAATTCCATCGACTCCAAAAGTACATCCCTTTAGCAATGTTGCCCAATTCGTTATAACATTGATTTAAACAGATTAAATAAACTGTATATTTTATACAACGTTTTGTGTTTTGAAATTAATGACGTTGGTTTGCAGAAAATTTAGAATAAACACATGTCAGGCGAAAAAATATCCATCAATCAAGGCGTTCTTCAAGTTCCAAACCATCCAATCATCCCTTTTATTGAAGGGGACGGTACCGGGCCAGATATTTGGAAGGCTAGCAAAAGCGTTTTGGATGCTGCTGTAGAAAAAGCCTATAATGGTACAAAAAAAATTGAATGGATTGAAGTATTAGCCGGACAAAAAGCCTATGACCAAACAGGCAATTGGCTTCCTGATGAAACTTTGACGGCTTTTAAAGACTATTTAGTTGGAATAAAAGGCCCATTAACTACACCTGTTGGGGGGGGCATTCGCTCGTTAAATGTAGCCCTACGCCAAATCCTAGACCTTTATGTTTGCCTACGTCCTGTGCGATGGTTTAATGGAGTACCCAGCCCGGTAAAAAATCCTGGTGCTGTGGATATGGTCATTTTTAGAGAAAATACGGAGGATATATATGCAGGAATTGAATATGCAGCTGGAAGCGAAGATGCTAAACGTGTGCTTGATTTTTTAGAAAAAGAATTTGAAAAAAGTTTTGAAAAAATACGATTTGGCACCCTTGAAAAATCGCAAAATTGGCAGAAAGAACTAGAGGCTATAGGAGCTCCAAAGCGTACCGTTGATGTTCAGGTTGGAATTGGAATAAAACCCGTAAGTTATTTAGGCACCGAGCGCCTTATGCATAGTGCAATAGCTTACGCTATAAAGCATAATAAAAAAAGTGTAACCATTGTTCACAAAGGAAATATCATGAAATTTACCGAGGGTGGTTTCCGAGATTGGAGTTATCAGGTAGCCAAAGAATTTTATGGTGCTGTAGAAATTGAAGGCGGACCTTGGTGTAAAATACCAGAAGGAAAACCAGGAGCAGGTATAGTCATCAAAGATTCAATTGCGGATATAACTTTACAGCAAGTCCTAACCCGTCCAGAAGATTTTGATGTTATAGCTACTTTAAATTTAAACGGTGATTATTTAAGCGATGCGCTAGCAGCTCAAGTTGGTGGAATTGGCATTGCACCAGGTGCCAATATAAATGGCATCACCGGACACGCTATTTTTGAAGCTACACATGGTACTGCTCCAAAATATGCCAATCAGGACAAAGTAAATCCAGGATCTATGATACTCTCGGGCGCCATGATGCTTGAATATTTAGGATGGCAAGAATCGGCTGACTTGATTTACAAATCGCTTGAAAAAACCATCGATAGCAAAAGAGTTACCTATGATTTTGAACGATTAATGGAAGATGCTACGCTTCTTAAATGCTCTGAGTTTGGGAACGAGCTTATCCTAAACATGTAAATTTTTGGCTTGAGAAAGGAATAAGACTTAAATTTTTTTTTGGGTCTATGAATTTTTTTTAGTATTTATTTTTACTATTGCAATTAAATAAGGATAAAAATGCCGTTTTTCGCATTTTTATTGAAAATAACATAAAACTATGTATTGGACACTTGAACTTGCATCCTACCTTGACGATGCTCCATGGCCTGCTACCAAAGATGAATTGATTGATTATGCAGTCAGATCTGGAGCGCCTATGGAAGTTATTGAAAACCTTCAGGATCTTGAAGATGACGGAGAACCTTATGAAACCATCGAGGAAGTTTGGGCTGATTACCCTACTCCAGATGACTATTTCTTTAACGAAGACGAACTTTAGGGCTCGTATCCTTATCGGTTTGGTGTAATCACCTACCGAAATACGTTTGTTAATTCTTTCTAGTCGTTTGGCATTACGCTTATTATATCGGCTGTCTACGTTTAAGGTGCCTTACTATAAACCAATTTATTCCTTAGGCAATTCTATAAAATACTTCTTTTTGCTTTTGTTAGGCAAAGACTTATCACGCAACCAAGGATTTAAAAGTTTTAAAGTTTTGTAGTCGCTTTTATGTGCTTTTGCAAATTCACTTAAATCGCTAATGGTCGAATCAACTGCAATGGATTGAGTTGATGGGAATTTATAATAATCTTCAGGTTTTAAATAAAACCCATACACTTCGGGCGTTTCAAAAATTAATTTATACGCCATAATTCTAAAAATATACCGCGATGTTTCTTCGTTCATATACAAATCATAAAATGAATTTACCCCTTGAAACGCAATATCTCGGTTCAATCCATTCATGCCACGATTGTAACTTGCGGCCGTTAAGGTCCAATTTTTTAGCGAAGCATAACTTTCTTTAAAATAAAGGCAAGCAGATCGTGTGGCTTTCTCTAGCTGATACCGTTCATCTACAAATTCGTTTATTTCTAACCCAAGCGGTTTGGCAGTGCCTTCCATTAATTGCCAAAATCCTCTTGCACCAGCCGGGCTCACCGCATTGCTCAATCCACTTTCGGCCACGCATAAATATTTAAAATCTTCAGGCATTCCGTATTCTTCCAAAATAGGTTCGATGATTGCAAAATATTTTCGACTTCGCTTCAATATCATCATGGTATTAGATTGCCAAAATACGGTAGCCATTATTTCTCTATCCATTCGCTCTTTAATATCCGATTCGGTTAGTGGCATTTTTTCGCCCGCAAATTCAATGTGATCAGGCAAGAATGGTGCTTTAATTTTATAATCTTCTGTAAAATATTGCTTATACGTATCCGATTCTACGAAAGTGAAGGCTAGCAAAACCATTAAACTTGCAGCAAGAATTAAAAATCTATTATGAGTTAAATAAGGTTTAAATAAGTTCATCTAATATCTCTGGATTATTTTCTAAAATATTGCCTAAAACAACCATGTTTGCTCCGGCGTCAAACGCATTCTGTATATCCTTCTTTGTTCTTAGCCCACCTCCTACAATTATTGGAAGACTGATATGCTTTCGAACACCTTGAATAAGCGCTACGGATACAGGAATTTCAGCTCCACTACCCGCATCTAAATAAATCAATTTTAGCCCTAATTGTTCTCCAGCTAAGGCTGTAGCCGCTGCTAACATTGGCTTATTGTTTGGCAAAGGTTGAGTAAAACTTATATAGGAAGCCGTGGTTGGTTTACCGCCATCAATTAATATATAGCCTGTTGGCATCACTTCTAATTCTGATGCCTTTAACTTAAATGAGGATTCCACATGCTTGCCAATGAGTAAATCAGCATTTCGACCCGAAATTAAAGAGAGTAAAAAAATACCATCGGCTTTGTTACAAATCTGTTGCGAACTGCCCGGAAATATAATTACCGGAATTTTGCTACGTAATTTAATAAATGTAATCGTCTCTTCAATAACGCCTTCGCTAAGTATACTGCCCCCTACCATAAATAAATCTATGGCTTTCCTATTGCACAAGTTTACCAACGCTTCTAACTGTCCAAAATTTCGGTTATCGGGATCAATTAATACCGCAACCATCTTATTAGCGCAATAAAAGAAATTTAACAATTCAGTTGATTTTCCGCGTTCCATCTAAAGGTTTTAAAAAAATAATTTCATTTGCAAATTAAAGTCCAAATTGCGATAAAACCCTTTACTTTTTATCAAAAAAATTTGTTGTCAACAGTGTAATGCTTACTATTTTTCGTAACTTTATGCGGTATTGACCCAAACAATGTGGAAAACACAGTTTTCTCATTCTGACTCTTTAATTACCTTTGGATAAAAACTCCCAAACTTTTTTTAAAGGGACATTACTACTGAAAATCAAACAATAAGAATTACAAAATGGCTAAAACTACCACACAAGAAACAAAAGGTTTAAAATTTAACCGGCATTTCACCCGCGAAGGCGTTAAACCAGAAGACATGTTTACCTACGATCTTCGAACATCGGTAATTAAAAACCCTGATGGAGGTATTGTTTTTAAAATGGATAATGTGGAAGTACCTAACTTTTGGTCGCAAGTAGCTACTGATATCTTAGCACAAAAATATTGCCGAAAAGCAGGTGTTCCAATGCAAGATGGAACTACCGGATCAGAAACATCCATCAAACAAGTAGCACATCGAATGGCAAACTGCTGGCGAGGTTGGGGAGAGCAATACAATTATTTTGCTACTAAAAAGGATGCCGCCATCTTTTATGAAGAATTAGTGTATAGCATTATTGCTCAGCAAGCCGCACCTAATTCGCCTCAGTGGTTTAATACAGGTTTATTTGC
>CANMPY010000152.1 GCA_947499775.1 Bacteroidota bacterium
AACCACTAACCCAATAATGAATTTCTTCATGATCTATTCGCCGTTCAAAATCAAATCCACCCGATTGCTCACTTCCCGCAAATACTTCGCATCGCCCCGCGCCAACTCCACCGTCGCGTAGCTCTGGTAACCAATCTCCCCAAAGGCCTTATGCACCTCCTTCCAATTCAGGTCCCCTTCCCGCAAATCCACAAACTCCGGCACCCGCTTCTTAATCAACACGTTGTTCTGGTTCTATATAACGCTTAAGAATTCGAATAAGAGCATCTTCTACTTCATCAAAGGTTATTTGATTGTTTTCAGGTTCGATGGCTTCAATTACCTCCAAATCGCCTTGTCCATGGGGTATTTCTTTCAATCCCATACCGTGAAATGCTACTGTAAAATAATCGAGTGAAATGCGCGCTAATATTCCTTCTCCATAATTCTTATGTCTTAACCGGCTTCCAATACCTATGGATTTAATCATAGAAACAAACGTACACTTTTTGCATTACATATTTTTGATTAAACTGCAGTGGCCTCCATTATATCAAAGCAATTGAGAATTAAATAAACGTGTAATGCCATTTATAATACTACTTTGAAGGTTAAAAAAATCACCTTTAACATTAGGTAAAACCTTTATTTATTTGAGTTCGCTCAATTCAAGCCAACGCAATTCCTTTTCTTCAATCATGGAATTTAACTTTTCAATTTCATAAGCCAAGCTTGTAAGCTCTGTATATGCCAAATTTCCTCCATTTAGTTGTGCTTCCTTTTGTTTTATTTCAAGCCCTACTTTTTCAATATCGGATGGTAAACGATCAAATTCTTGCCTTTCGTTAAACGTTAATTTGCGCTTTTCGTTTTCGGGTAATTTTATTGTTGGCGTTGGGTCTTGCTGCTTTGGTGTTGCAATCTTAGTCGTTTCTTTAGGCAATGTTTTCCATAACCTATAATCGGTATAATTGCCTGGATAATCTTTAATTACACCATGTTCTTCGAAGGCAAAAATATGATCGCACACCTTATCTAAGAAGTATCGATCATGGCTTACAACCATTAAATTACCTTCAAACGCTTCTAAAAAATCTTCAAGCACATTTAGGGTATCAATATCAAAATCGTTGGTAGGTTCATCCAAAATTAAGAAATTTGGTGCGGTCATTAATATTTTCAACAATTGAAGTCTTCGTTTTTCACCACCACTCAATTTTCCTATAGGGGTATAATGCTGCTCGCGTCTAAACAAAAATCGTTCTAAAAACTGAACCGCAGTAATGGTTTTACCATTTCCCATTTGTACATGATCGGCAATTTCGCGAACCTCTTCTATCAATCTATTTTCAGGATTTAATGGCGCACTGTTTTGCGAAAAATAGCCAAAAACAGTAGTTTGGCCAACAACAACCGAACCTTTTGTGGCTTTTAAAAGTTCACAAGCAATGTTAATCAATGTACTTTTGCCGGCTCCATTTTTGCCAACAACACCTATCTTTTCCTTATTTTTAAAGATATGAGAAAAATCCTTAATGAGCGTTTGATCATTAAATGAATGATTAATATGATGCAGTTCTAAAATTTTACTTCCTTGTCTTGCCCCTCTGATGCTAAGTTCTAATTTTTGATTATCAACTTTTACACTTGCTTTATCTTTAATATCATAAAACGCCTCAATGCGCGATTTGCTTTTGGTACCTCTCGCTTGTGGCTGCCTTCGCATCCACTCCAGCTCCTTTAACATCAGCAACTTTGCTTTACCTTGTTCTACAGCCGCGCTTTGTATGCGTTCGGCCTTTTTCTCTAAATAATAAGCGTAATTTCCTCGATAAACAACCAACCCTGAGGGCTCTAATTCAACAATTCGATTACAAATTCTATCAATAAAATAACGATCATGGCTTACTAAAAGCAAAGTCACATTTTTCCCATTTAATAAATTTTCGAGCCATTCAATCGCTTCAATATCGAGATGATTCGTTGGTTCGTCCAAAATGAAAACATCGGGTTGCATAAGCAACATCGCAGCAATAGCTAGACGTCGTTTTTGGCCCCCACTCAATGAACCCGCTTTTTGTTCAAGGTTGGTAATACCTAGTTTTGAAAGCGTTTCCCTAACCTGACCTTCATAATCCCATGCATTTTGATTATCCATTTCACCCATTATTTCCGCCATTTTATCATGGGAAAAATTCGGATCCAATTGTGCCATTTCAAATTCACTTACCAATTTGGCCAATGGATTGCTTTCGTCAAAAATAATTTGCCATACCGTTAAGTCTGGATTTATTTCAGGCTCTTGTGGCAAATAAACTACCTTTACATTGTTATTATGCACCACATCTCCCCTATCTGCCGGTTCGGCTTTCGCCAAAAGACGTAAAAGGGTGCTTTTTCCAGCACCATTTTTACCAATTAAGGCTATTTTATCGCCTTGATTAACCCCAAAATTGAGGTTGGTAAATAACCAAGTTTCATTATATGACTTTCCGAGTCCTTCGGCTGAAATGCAGTTCATTTAAGAGATTTTGATAATAATTAATTTTGAATATTTGTATTGAGGTCTAGCAGAAACTACTCATAAAACATTACTAAGAAACAAGAAAGAAAACATGTCTTGTAATGTTAGAGGAACTAATTAGAATATTATACTTTTTTAAGAAATTGGGTTTTAAGCACCATTTGCTGACCATCGGCTTTGCCTTCAATTTCATTGGTATCATCGGTTAAACGAATTTTCTTAACTACGGTACCTCGTTTTAAGGTAGTGGTTGATCCTTTTACTTTTAAACTTTGAATCAGTATAACTGAATCGCCATCCGCTAGCACTGTTCCATTGCTGTCTTTGGTTTCCATTGTAAATTTTGTGCAAATATAAGCTCAAAACAAGCCTATTCATTCCAATAATTTATAGAAAAACGAATAGCAGATTACTTATGATAGGATGATCAAAAATCAATTTTTGTATCAACCTCTTTCAACAGCGTGTTTGACACCTCGGTGTTATTTTGTAATAACGCCTTGGCCTCGCCGGCTAATTTTAAAGCCATTGCTTTGTCAGCTAAGCCCTTTGCATTTATCATCACATTATAGTAGGCAGCTTGCACTGCAGTTTTCGAACATAATACTCCTGCAGCGGCATCCGATAAGGTATTTTGATTGCCATGCTCAATCATTTCCTTTGCAATTTCTAAAATAGTATTAGCTATTTGCATGGTTTGCAATGGTACTTGGGTGGCATATAAGGATGCCGATTCTATAGCATTTAATCTAACTAATCGTTCATCATCGGTTGTTTTTGGTAATTTAAAGGCCTCCATAATTCCGTTGAACGCATTGGTGTCTTCATCTACCAAACGCAAAAGTTCATCTTTTATAGATTGCCCTTTTTCGGCTATGTTGCTAAAATATTCCCAACGATGCTCCCACCCTTTTTTATTAGCACTTACATTAGCTACCATAGTGGCTAATGCCGCACCTAATGCTCCGGTATATGCCGCAATTGACCCACCGCCTGGAGCAGCACTTTCACTTGCAGTTTCATCAGCAAAGGCCTTACAACTTAAATCTATCAATTGATTATTTATGTTTTTCATTCGATATTCTATGATTTTTTTATTTGGATCAAAAGGGCCTAATTCGTCTAACCCCAAAGATTTAATGGCAATTTCTACTAATTCTTTTTCAGATACCCCTATACTTCGTTCTTGTTTTTTTAAAAAATACTTTCCTGCTTCACGCATTGCTGACAAAGGCACTAACCCCACAAGCTCGCTGCCCGTTATTCTTACGCCTCTTGAAACAGCACTTGAATTTACTTCTTCGAAAAATACATGCACTGGTGTTACAATATAATTCGTAAGGTTAGCCGAAATTTGGGCAATTCCATACTCCTCAATATACCAACCTATTGCTTTAACTTCTTTACACTTACCAGCAATTCGTATAGGTTCGCCCTTTTCATCCAACATAATTTCGCCCGAAATTGGATTACCCAAACGTTTTACACGGCCAGCCTCGCGTACATCAAAGGCTATGCGATTGGCAATACGTGTGCTTTTGGTGTTTAAATTAATATTATAGGCAATTAAAAAATCGCGTGCCCCAATTACAGTAGCACCTGCTTTTGCATTATAAACATCAGGACCAAAATCGGGCTTCCATTGTGGTTGTTTGATTTTTTCAAAAAACCCTTCGTATTCGCCTGATCGGATTATGGAAAGATTGTTGCGTTCACTATTCGGTTGAGCATAGCCATAAAGATAAACTGGAATTTTAGTTTCTCTACCAACCCGCTCAGCCAATTTAATTGCATAAGTTGATGTTTCATCCATAGTAATACCACTTACCGGAATTAATGGGCAAACATCGGTAGCACCCATTCTTGGATGTTCGCCTTTATGTGTACTCATATCGATAAGCTCACTTGCCTTTACTATAGCTAAATAGGCCGCTTCAATTACAGCTTCAGGATGACCAACAAAGGTAACAACTGTTCGATTGGTAGCTTTCCCCGGATCCACATCTAATAGGGTTACCCCTTCTACCCCCTCTATACAATCCGTTATTTGCTTAATAATTTGTAAATTATTTCCCTCACTAAAATTAGGAACACATTCAATAATTGGCTTCTCCGACATAATTACGGCAAAAATACAATTTGAACACTAAAAATAGGTAGCCATTATGAGGCATTCACTTTAATTAAATATTATAGTAATATGCGATTGCCTTGCAGTCTAAACCTTCAAAAAAAGATGCACACCTTAATTTAAAATGACTTCCCTAAAGTGAGGTAGATAAACTCACCTACTCGTAAATTTTGGTGATAGCCAATAGAATAATCTATACCTACTTCATAACCAAAAATAACCGAATTTACCCCAATTCCCCAACTCCATAGCAATGGATTTTTTGCTTCATAATTCACTATTGTCATACTTCCAGTTTCAATAATATCTTTATTCTCAGGATTATGAATAGAATAAGGATTTCGTCCAAACCAGGGCAACCCTAAATTCAAATAGCTTCTACAAGTGAGGAACTTAAAAATATTTTGATTGAAATTTTGTTGCGATAACATCGGATTTATAGGCAAGCTTACATTGATTTTGCCAAGTGCAACGGATGTACCCGCTTTATAATTAAAAGGGAATCCTTCAAAATCGGAAGTTGTTGAAAAAATATTTATTTGGTCAATATTATAAAGTGCTGCATTTCCAAATATTGGTCTCAACCAATTGGAGACTCCACCCAATAACCAGACCGTTTTTTGCTTTCCTATAGAGGATTGAAGCGACAAACTCGACGTTAAATGAATCATTCTAAAAAACGACTGATCGTGCTTAAGCACAAAATGTAAATTTGTGTTAACGCCCGACTTGCCCATTGGCTTATAAATGCTACTTGTGAACGAAGTTGATAGTTTATGAGAATAGTTAAGATGAGGATGGAAATTTAATCGATAGTGAATTGAATTGGTAACAAAAGGGTTTTGAAGTTTTAATGGGCTTAAATTACTTTGATCGCTAAAAAGATATAA
>CANMPY010000153.1 GCA_947499775.1 Bacteroidota bacterium
CAATTGTAAGGTTTGTGTGTCAACAGGCAATTTTTCTTCATAAATTGAGAACCCAACATTCGATTTTATTGCCAAATGCTTTAGTTCAGAGGCTAATCCGTTGCTAATATCTATCATCGAAGTAGGTACAATTTTTAATTCTGCTAACAATTCTAAAACATCCTTGCGGGCCTCAGGTTTTAATTGCCTCCCCACAATATAATCATATCCTTCCAAATCAGGTTGCATTTCGGGATTGGCAATGAACACACGTTTTTCTCTTTCCAAAATTTGATGACCCATGTAAGCTCCGCCCAAATCTCCCGTTACACATAATAAATCATTTGGTTTGCATCCCGATCGTGTAACGTATTTGTTAGCAGATACTTCGCCAATTGCAGTAAGCGACAAAGCAAGTCCTTGTTTTGACGTATTGGTGTCGCCCCCAATCAGCTCAACTTCATATTTTTCGCAAGCTGCATATATGCCTTCGTATAATTCTTCGAGAGCCTCTAAGGTGTATTTGCTCGATAATGCTATTGAAACTGTGATAAATTTAGGTGTGGCATTCATGGCATAGATGTCGCTTAAATTTGCCACTACAGCCTTATATCCCAAATGCTTTAATGGGGTATATGCTATATCAAAGTTTATGTTTTCGGCCATAAAATTAGTGCTAATTACTTGCAACATATCTGGATTTGTTTTTATTAAAGCGGCATCATCACCTATACCTAAGATTAGATCGGGGTTTTTAGAAATGTAATTTTCAGTTAATTTTTTTATTAAATTAAATTCCCCATAAGAATCTAGCGACGTTTTAGTTGAGTTTTCAAACATGGTACAAAGTTAAGTTTCTAATTTGCCTTCATGCACAAGGAAATGATTTAATTTTATATGAAAAACAAATTACTTGTTTTATCTTTCAGAATTATTATTAGGCCATATGAATGTTTTTAAGGGCATATTGGATTTGATTTTTCCAGTAATATGCCTCAATTGTAGTAATGCCTTGGTTACACATGAAGCCGTAATCTGTACATTTTGTGCCGTAAAATTACCTGTTACTAATTATCATACTCATCCTATTAATTCAATGTCAAAAGCGTTGTGGGGGCGTGTAAATATAGATTTTGCTACAGCATTTCTATATTTTAAAAAAGCCGGAATGACTCAGGAATTATTACATCAACTAAAATATAAAGGGCGAAAGGATATAGGAATTAATTTGGGTCAACGTTTTGGCAATCAGATAAAAGAGAATTATTTTATTAAGACAACTGATTTTTTAATGCCAGTTCCTTTGCATAAAACTAAAACAGCCTCAAGAGGGTATAATCAAAGTGAAGTAATATGCAAAGGGTTAAGCGAGGTATTAGACATACCAATTTGTAATTCGTTGTTGCGCATAGCTGACACTCAAACCCAAACAAAAAAACGAAGATTTGAGAGGTGGCTCAATGTATCTGAAAAATTCAGTATTGATAAACCGGAATATTTGGAAGGAAAGCAAATACTTTTAGTGGACGATGTTTTTACAACTGGAGCAACAATTGAGGCATGCTGCTTGGCATTCGACGGTATTAAAGATATTTCGATAGGTGTTGCTACACTAGCTATAGCAGCCCACTAGTTAATAATAAATTTAATTGGCGCAAACCCCTGAGCGTTTAGAAAATATAATCCTGTGGGGATCGTCTCGGTTAACAACGACAGCCTACTTTCGGCTTCAATGGTTTTGGTAAGCATTACTTGGCCTAATGAATTAATAATCGTTATGGATATACTCGATTTTAAAGGATTGTTGATTGTTAAGTAATCCTGTACAGGGTTCGGATAACAACTCAATTTATTTAAAGGTAAGGGCTTATAGATTCCAACATTTTCTGAAACCAAATTTGTTGCAATATTGGTTAATATAGGCTCCTGAAAATCAAAATAAATATAGGCTTGATTTTGGAGTGTTAACCCAATAGGTAAATTAGAGGAGGGGGTTAAATTTAGAGTAAAGTTAATATAACCCTGGCTTTCCTCATTATTGGTTGCGCTATCTGTTAAACGTATATTGTTAAATTTCCAAGCATATTTCGACTGCCATTTGCCGTTTGGAAGTCTCCAAAAAGTTGGCGCAGTTTCAATATCATGACTTGCATCTGTAATAGTTCCTAGAGGGCCAATGCTTAAATTTGGATCAAGCTCATCAGTAACAATAATGTTATAGGCAATGTCATTTCCCGTATTTTGAAACCTAATTTTATAATCTATTATTTTTTGTTCAGGTGCTATTAAGTAGTTTTGTTTGGTTTTTTTATCATTTGGATCAATAGCGGCAACAATTTTTTGTTTTAATATTGATGCATTATTTGACGGATTTTCATCCTCTAAGTCGCCAATATTTATTTTGACATCAAATAATATCTCAGTTTCTAAAGGCAAAGTCATAAGAATTGTAGTTTTAGCTTTTATGCAGTATTTTTCGCTAGCATTGATAGCTTTAATAGTCCATTCGGCTGTGTTGTTTTGCCATGTCAAAGGCTGATCGCTAAATACCCAATTTGTTAGTCGCGCATCGGCCTTAAACGTTAATTTTCCAGATTCAATTTTTTGAGTTCCAGTATTAACCACACATATATTATAGGTTTCTTCAAATCCTTGTCTTGCTCTCCATCCTGTATAATCACTAATTTGAGCAGCAGCATCTAAATGATTGCCCGAAGGTTTTAATCCAAAATCAATACCTGCTGTGGTTAATTGCGATGAAATGTTTGCCGGCTTGAGGGTCCCATTCGTTCCGCTACTTCCACAATTAGTGGCCTTCATATACTTAGGTAGTATTAATTCGACAAAATGTGACTTTGGCGTATTGTCAATTGGGAAATAATATCGGCCATTGTAGTCAGTCATTATATAAATATTTTCAGGAGTCAACTGCATAACTACCCCCGAAATATTGTTTTCACCAAAATCTTGAATACAATTATCATTTATATCGTAAAACACTTTTCCAGCAATAATGGCATTTCCAAAATCTAAAATGCCTGTATGATTTAAGAGTAGTCCTTGGTAGGATATAAAATTACCCGAAATTAGAACTAAATTTTTACCATTGAGTTGAATATCATTGCCTAAATAATCAAAATTAGGAACAGTCCATGTTGTGCCATCCCAAACCGCTAAACTTGCATTTTTATTAGTTTTTAAATTAATAAATTGACCTGCAGCCCAATATTTTTGATCTATTTGTCTGAAATCAGATATTGAATTTATTTTCCATTCCGATAATCCATTTGACATCTCGGCCCAAGTATTGTTTGTTTTTTGAATGCTGAAGGAAGCTTTGCCATCAAAATCAACTCCCGCTAATACAAGATTTTGCTGATAAGTGCCTATAGCAATATTTCCATTGATAAAAGGGGCGTTTTCTTGAGGGATAATAATCCAATTGCCGTTGTCGAGCTTAGCAAAATAACGACTTTCCTGATTAATTGTAAAATATCCAAATGCCCATACCGTATCTTTACAATATTCAAAATCTGTAAAGTAATCGTTTGCGCTATTATTTGCCGAAAGGCCAGCATAAAGTTCACACGCGTTTTGTTTGATTTTTAAAATTGTAATGGATTGGTTTGCTAAGGTAATTTTACCACACAGCAATAGCCCATCAGTAGTTTTCAAAAAGGTTAATTTATTTGCAGCTTTTACATTGTCGGTATTAATTACATCCCATTTTTGTCCTGAGTTTTTAAGCAGGAGTAATTTTTCGTTGTATTTATTGGCTAAAGCTAAATAAATATCATTATTGAAGTAACATACAGCCTTAACTTCAATTGATTGTGGTAGAGTAGATATGGTATTAAGAATAGTAACAGGAATTTCGGCGTATTGAATCCAAAAATTACCATCCCATTTATTAAGGATAAATTTTTCATCCTCATTACTCATAATCCACATTTTATCGCCCTCTGAACAGCTTACATTTAAGGCATTTTTTTGACCTATACCCATAGGTAAAATTACTTGAGCCTTAGCTACATTTAAAAATACTAAACAAAGTATTATTAATTTCAGAATCGCTTTCATTTTTGTTTCCCCCCTAGAATATAATTAATATTAATGTTAACTCCATAATTATAAAAACGTGTTTTTACCGGGTAGTCTTTGACCTGTGCCGAGCCCAATTGGGTTGAATAGTTAGGTTCAACGGTAAAAATAAGATTATTATTTGTTTTATAATATACTCCCGATGATATTGCTAGACCTTTATTCCATTTTTTGATAGAATTATTACTGTTTATGTCCTCTAAATTTAAATAAGTTGGATTTATAATTTGCCCACCACTTTTTTGGAGATTCGATAAGCTTAATCCAATTTTTGATTCCAAGCCCCAATGTTTTGTAAAACCTATTCTATTGCCAATTGACAATGGAATTGAAATATAGGTTAATGATGTGCCGCCATTTTGTTTTATATGTCTGTAATCTACTGGATTTAATGGAATGTAATAGGTAATTCCTTGGCCAATTGTAACGTTAGGTGCTTCCGTAATGATAAAATCATAGTTATGGTATACGCTATAGGTAGAACTATAAATCCCTGATCGAATAAACCACTTTTTCCCAATATTTAGTTGGGCATGTATCCCATTATTGAAACCTGATCCCAATGATGAGCTTTTAGCTATGTTTTGCAGATAAGATCTATTTAAAAAAGCAGATTTGTTATTGGAAATAGCATCTAACCCCAATGATGGCGCAAAATTTAGCCCAAGTTCAAAGCTGAGTTTAGATTTTTTTGAATGCTTTTTAGGAATAGGGATTACGCCTTCTATTCTTTCTACTATAGGGGTAGGGTTTTCCCAGAAGTACAATATTTGTTTTGACTGGAGTAGAATATTATCGAACGCCAATTGAGAAGTTGAGTTTTCTTCTGTTTTGGCACTAATTGTATATTCTTTTCCTGCTAGGTAAGTATATTTTGAGGTATTTCTTTTGCCAATGGGTTGTTGATGTTTTGAGGTATTGGCTTCAGGATCGGCTGGATTCTCAGTTTTAATTATGGATTTAGCGGGAGCTGACTTTTGGGTTAGGTCTTTATTATTTGAGGTATTTAATAGAGAATATAGACTTAAGCCACTTACAATTAATAAAGGCAATGCTGCCCACCACATCCAAATATAACGACGCTTCCTGTCTAATTTTTCTTCAATAGCAAACCAATCCGTCATCGGAATATCGACTTCAAAAGATAAAAATTTATCTTTTAATAAATCATCCATATTTTGATTTTCCGAATTCAATTTAGTTTTTCTTTGTCTTTAATAATGGATATAAGTAATTGACGCGCTCTGCTTAATCTGCTCTTTGATGAGCCTATTTGTATATTTAATGCGTCGGCTATTTGTTGATGAGAAAATCCATCAATAGAGTACATATTAAGTACAAGGCTATATTTTGGTGGCAACTGAGTTATATATTCTAGTACTTTGGTAACAGGCAAATTTTTAATTGTATTTTCAGCTTGAATTT
>CANMPY010000154.1 GCA_947499775.1 Bacteroidota bacterium
TGCACGTTTTCGGTTCAAATCAATTTCCCGAAAAATCTTGGATATTATCTATTCGGAAACCAGGCATTTCTAATCAAATTAATTCCGGACATTGCATTTTTTAATGCAATAATTCTTTTTTGAATAGTACTGTTATTTATCTTTTTCCAATATTCAATATGGCTAATTGCCCTATTTGAAAGTACTATTTCCACAATTCATCAAATTCCGTGGAAGTAACTTTAGTGCATTTACCTGTTTTTATTTCTTCTGCTTCATTTACCATATTTACAAATTCGGGGTCATACGGTTTTTCACCCCTTATTTCAAATATTATTTTAAGGGTTTTAACAAAGGCTTTTAATGCTGTAACTTGTTCGGGGGGGCTCGGGGTGAGCAATGAAAATATTTGAAGTTTCCATTGAACAAAGTTATAAATAATCTTTATTGATAAATTTTTTGGATTAGTACGAAAATACAAACCCATTACAAAATTGATATTTTTTATTAAAGTACTTTTGCTTAATCAAATTTAACAATGGATTCTGTTTCGCTAAACGCCATAAAAAAGGAATTAAGTTTTTTACCACCAGAGCAATTGGCTGAGTTATGCCTGCGATTATCGCGCTATAAACGCGAAAACAAAGAATTGCTCAGCTATCTACTTTTTGAAGCTCATGATGAAGCGGCCTTTATTAATAAAGTGAAGGCAGATATGGACGAACAATATGGCGCTTTAACAAAAGGCAATTTGTATCTTATTAAAAAATCGCTGCGCAAAATTTTAAAATCGGCCAACAAATACATCAAATTTTCAGGCAATAAACAAACTGAGGTTGAGCTATTACTTTATTTTACACTCAAAATGAAAACTGCCGGCTATTCGGACACTTCTAACACCTTGCTTACCAATTTATACCACCAACAGCTTATAAAAATTAATAAAGCCATAGAAAAACTGCACGAAGACTTGCAGTTTGATTACCAGAGGGAATTAGAAAAATTGAGTTAAACCCCGAATTGCCGTAGGTGATGATCTAAATGTTTCATTTGTAAGATATCCCATTCCTCAGTGGTTAATTTTCCAAAAAAAGGATGGGTTTCTTTGGTAATACCATCAGGACCCGAAGTAGTAAATCGCTCAACTAATCCAATCAGTTTTTGTTTTTCTGCTTCAAACGAGCCATGATTTTTTACAATAAACTGAGGAGACGTTGGCATATTTTTTTTAAATGGTTCTGGCTTTACCATTGATTTTTTAGCCATAGCGCCAAATAAAATACCTATTAATCCGCGTTTTAATTTCATATCGCCGAAGGCTACTAATAAGGGCCTTTGCGCGTGAGTTACAATTTGTGATACTGTCATTTTGCCCCATAAATTTTTACGCTCTGGTGCCAGCAGATTAATCCGATCAATGATTTTTCGGTTTGTATCTTTATCAAATAAACTTTTCATTCGTTTATTAATCCTCTTTTGCCTCAAACAACTTTTCTTTATCCACCACCTTCACTTTTCTTCCGCTATCCAATGTGGTTGACAATATATCATATGGCCCCGTAATCACTTTATCTTTAAGTGTAATTCCCGATTTTATTTCAATATACATATTGTCTTGAATACCAGTAACCACCTTTCTCTGAACAGTTGTGCCATTTTTTACAACAAATACCATCTCTTGCTTTTCGTCTTTTTTGGTCGTTTCCCCTTTTACTTTTTTGCCAATTTTTGTTCGAGACGTCACACATTCAATCGGTAAGCATAATAGTCCATCTCCCCTATTGGTTTGAATTTCTACATTTGCCGACAACCCCGGCAGAAATGGGATTGTATTTTGAACCATTAAATCACTATAGGATGCCTTAATCATTCTAATTTTAACTTCGAACGTAGTTACCTGATCGGTGCTCATAGCGGCGGCCGCTTTGTTCGACGCCTTTGCAATTTGGGTAATAACACCCTTAAACTTTCGCTCACCATAGGCATCTACTTCTATAATTGCCGAATCGCCTTTCGTTATTTTTAAAATATCATTTTCATTCACATCTACACGAACTTCCACATTACTAAAATTCGAAATTCGCATAATTTCCGTGCCTTGCATTTGCGCTGTTCCCACTACACGCTCACCTCTTTTATTGTTAATTTTAGAAACGGTACCATCTGTTGGAGCATAAATAATGGTTCGTGCCAAATTTTGTTTTGCTTCACGCAAATTAGCTTCTGCGTTATCGATGGAATAATCGGATGCGGTAATTTTTTCTTGTGCCGCTTCCACATCTGCCTTTGCAATTTGATAAACAGACTCCACTTTCTCGAACTCGGCTTTGCTCATCGCCTTTTTCTCAAAAAGTTCTTTCGATCGTTTATAAGTTAAAGTAGCCTCTGTAAGCCTTGACTGCACTTGGCTCATAAGCACCAGATCAATTTTTTTACCCGATTTTGCCGTACTCACACCAGCATTTGCTCTATCGACCGATGAAATATAAAGGTCAGGTTTAATTTTTAATAGCATCTGCCCTTCATGCACTGTATCGCCCTCTTGTACAAAAATATCGGTGATTTCGCCCGAAACATCGGGGCTAATTGCCAATTCTATTTCAGGCTGAACCTTTCCATTTCCAGATACGGTTTGAATAATTGAACGTTTTGTGGCCTGCTCCACCGATACATTAAGCTCTTTTCGCCCCTCACCTTTAAAAATGAGAAGTAAAACAACAACTAAAATAACGAGAATACTAATTATAACAATTCTTTTTTTCATGGGTAAAGTATTTTTTTATGGTTGTTATCAATTTTAATCATCAATTTATTTTATATGAATTCCAAATATCTAGTTAGCAAGCATAATTGGTTTTCCCCTATAAAAATCGAGCATTACTTTTCTGAAAATCAAATCATATTTGCCCTGAATCAAATTAAATTCGGATGTTTCATAATTAGTTTGTGATAAAATTAAATCAGCGGATGATAAAACTCCTGTTTCGAAACGCAAGGTATTAAAATCATAATTTTTCTTCTGTGCTTGAACAGCCACCACTAATGCCCTATACTTTGCAAGCGCACCCGAATAATTAGCTACCGCGGTAGCCACTGACGTATATAATTCATTTTCGGTTCGGAGTATCTCTATTTTTTGCTGCTCACTTTGTAAAGCGGCCTGTTTTACCGCAGTCCTAATTCGAGCATTGCTATAAATCGGAATATTAAGACTTAGCCCAATAGATTTACCTAAATTATCATTCACCTGGTTAGAGAATGACCGTGTTTTTGTACCATCGTATCCAATACTTTTTGCCAACACTACATCATTTGTGGTTTGCACATATCCAATAGGCACTAAAATGGTTTGAGGATTAATAACATCTTTAAAATTATCGGAAAACAAACTGCTTAAATTAGCATTTAAACTTAAGGCTGGATAATATCCTCCTTTAGAAACTACTTGCTGCATAAGGGATGCTTTATGCTTTATAATTACTCGTTCCATTTCAGGCATTGTTTTACTTGCCTTGTCGTAAATCATGGCAGTGCTTTCTAAAATAATTTCTTCGGGTATTGCAACGGTTGGGCTTTCAATTGAAAATGTTTCATCAAATGGAATTTGCAACAATTGGGTTAACGCAATTTTAGCCAACCTAAAACTATTTTGTGCCGAGATTGCATTTAATTTATTTGAAGCCAATTTTGCATCCAATTCTAATACCGCACTTTGATTTGTACTGCCGGCCGAAAATAAAAGATTCGCCGTTTCTAATTGCTTTTCGGTTGCTGCAAGTGCCAATTGCTCAATTTTAATGGCTTCTTCTGAAAAAAGAATTTGTAAAAATTGAGTAGCAATTTGCAAACTCAGGTTGTTTTTAATTACATCTAAATCTTTTCGACTCACTGCATCATTCAAGCGGTTTAATTTAATGGTATTTGTATTTTGGCCTCCACTAAACAAGGTTATTTGACTGCTAATACCGAGTTGACTACTTTGAACATTTTGTTGAACATAGCTATTATTTACTGGGTTTATATTGCGGCCGAAACTAAAATTATAATTTGTAAAACCTGAAACACTTGGTAGCAAATTTTCTTTACTCTGCAAATAATTCAAATGGCTATTGGAAACATTAAGTTGAGCTTGCTTCATCGAAATGTTATTTTGCAATCCAACCTCAATACATTTCTGCAAAGTATATCGTTCTTGAGCCATGCTCAATTGAACAAAAAATGTTATTACAATTAGAATGCCAATTCGTGCCATGATTTAATAATTTAAGTTTATAAAAAAGGATTATCCTCTATTTTTAATCTTGTCTTTATTTATAATAAAATCAATTTTTTTTTGCAAGCAACACCTTCATTATAGCCGCCAAACAAATCATAAAAATTAGTTTTTAATGAGCATGTGCTTAGCCAAAAACTTTTCCATAGCTTCATAAAATTCAAACTGATTTTCCTCATTTCCAAATCCATGGCCTTCATTTTCTTTCACCATATATTCTACTGCCACCCCTCTTTTTTGCAAAGCTTCCACAATCTGATTGCTTTCATTAATATTAACACGAGGGTCTTTAGCACCTTGAGCTACAAAGAGTGGAGTTTTAATTTTATCAACATGAAACACCGGAGAGGCTGCTTTTAATTTATCCAATTCAGTATTCGGATTTCCCACCATTTCATACATCATTTCTAAGTACGGTTTCCAATACGGTGGTATTGTTTGCATAAAGGATAAAAGATTTGATACGCCTACATAATCAATTGCCGCTGCATATAAATTTGGTGTATAGGTTATTCCAGCGAGGGTTGCATAACCTCCATAACTTCCTCCATAAATAGCTACCCGTTTTGGGTTAGCCACTCCTTCACTAATAAGCCAATTTACCCCATCTGTAATATCATCTTGCATGGCTAAACCCCACTGTTTAAATGACATTTCCCAAAACTGACGTCCGTATCCTGTTGAACCTCTAAAATTTATTTGCAAAACGGCATAGCCTCTATTAGCCAAAAATTGCACTTCGGGATTAAAGCCCCAATTATCGCGTGCCCATGGCCCTCCATGCGGATTTATTACTACGGGCAAATTCTTAGGATCCACCCCTTTAGGAAGGGTCAAATACCCATTAATAATATATCCATCGCGGGTGGTAAAAGAAACGGGTTTCATATCTGCCAAGTTTTCTTCCTTAAGCCAAGGACTAACCTCCCCTATTGGAACTAATGAATTAGTGGATAATGAATAAATATAATGCGCCCCCAAACTTTTATCGCTATAGGTTCTTACAATAAATGTGCCTTCATCTTTGGTATGTGAGGTTAAGCCTATTTCATAGCCCGGCAACAATTTGCTAAGGTTAGCAAACATTTCTTCAGTTTGTGGATCTAAAAATTTCCTAAATTTTTTCCAGGTAGTAAAAGATATAGCAGTTAAGACTTTTCGTTTATGTGAATAGGATAATTTTTCGGCATCTACTTCGGGATGTTCAAAAAGCACCTCTAACTCCTTGCCTGAAACT
>CANMPY010000155.1 GCA_947499775.1 Bacteroidota bacterium
AGCATTACGAGCACCGATCTTGAAACAAGCATGACCACAAGCATGTCGATAGAATCGGATAGTAAAATTTCGGTTGCAGTACCTTCACGATTAACGATTGAAACGCTAAAATCGCTTCCTAATCAACCTGTAACCTTTACGATTGACGAAAAAACGTTTCAGGTTCAGATTCAATCCGAGTTTGGTAACTATAAATTAGCAGGACACCCAGGAAAAGATTTCCCAAAATTACCAGATACCGAATCCGAATCGTCATTCACTATTCCATCCGATACCTTACAAAATTGCATAGCTAAAACCATTTATGCTACTGGCAATGATGAGTTACGCCTTAATTTAACAGGTGTTTTAGTGGAATTAGAAGAAAACAATATCACCTTTGTAGCCACCGATGCTAACCGATTGGTTAAAGTGGCCAGAAATGATGTAAAACCTGGCGTAAAACATAACTTTATTTTACCAAAAAAGGCACTTAACCTTTTAAAATCAAGTTTAGTTGGCGCTGCAATGCCGGTTCAAATAGACTATAACCGATCCAATGCATTTTTTGCTTTTGGCGATACTAAACTTGTTTGTAGATTTATAGATGAAAAATACCCCGACTACAATGCTGTAATACCACAGGAAAACCCCAACGTATTAATAATTAACCGCGAAGATTTGCACAACTGTGTTAAGCGTATTTCTATTTATTCCAATAAATCTACACATCAAATACGATTAAAACTTACTGGTAGCGAAATGAGCATTTCGGCAGAGGATTTTGACTTGAGCAACGAGGCGATTGAAAAAATTGCTTGCGATTACACCGGTGAAGATATTGAAATTGGATTCAATTCTAAATTATTATTGGAATTGCTCGGAAGCTTAGATATTGATACCGTTCGATTTGAAATGAGTACGCCTAACCGAGCAGGTATAATTTTGCCTAACGAAAAAGTTAAGGAAGAAACGATGCTCATGCTTATTATGCCAATGATGCTCAATAACCCTACTCAGTAGGATAATGCTTCGTTTGGGTCACATGCATCCATGTTAATTATTCTAGTTGCCTGAAATTCAAGTTACAGGATAAGCTTATACTTTATTTGCGCCTTACTCGCGTTTGCCATTCTAACTTTAGCATTACTCCAAAAACCATATAGGAGTTGTCATTAACCTTAATTAGTTACGGATGTGACATAGATTAATATACCAATATTTAATAGATTAAATCTTTTTTTCAATAGGGCAACGATTACCTTTGTACACTTGTGATTCAAAAAGAAAAGTTCATAGAAATTAAAGGTGCTCGCCTTCATAATCTTAAAAATATTGATATAACCATACCACGCAATAAATTAGTGGTAGTAACAGGCGTTTCGGGTTCAGGAAAATCATCCTTGGTATTTGACACCTTATTTGCCGAAGGTCAACGGCGCTATGTAGAAAGCCTTTCTTCCTATGCAAGGCAGTTTTTGGGTAAACTTGAGAAGCCAGAAGTTGATTATATTAAAGGCCTTTCGCCTTCGATAGCGATTGAACAAAAAGTTAACACGCGAAACCCTAGAAGTACCGTAGCTACGAGCACCGAAATTTATGAATACCTAAAACTACTCTTTGCCCGTGCAGGGCAAACCATTAGTCCAATTAGCAACCAAGAAGTAAAATGTTTTGAGGTACAGGATGTGGTAGAATTTTTAACCATTCAGCCCGACGACGCTCAACTTTATATCTGTGTTAAACTGCTAGATGATAAACACCCCGCTAACCAATTAAATGTATTAATTCTTAATGGATTTACCCGTTTATGGCATGAAGGCCAAATAATTAAAATAGAAGATCTTGTCGTTGATAAAAAGACAAACTTTAAAAATTCATACCTCATCATTGATCGATTGGTAAAAGACAAAACGGATATCACTCAAGATAGTCGTATTGCCGATTCGGTACAAACCGCATTTTATGAAGGGCATGGTGAGATACGTATTTTAGTAAAAAATTCAGAAAGCGACCAATGGCATACGTTTTCCAATAAATTTGAATTGGATGGCATGCAGTTTGAAAAACCTTCTGTAAATCTGCTTAGTTTTAATAACCCCTATGGAGCTTGTAAGCGATGTGAAGGTTTTGGGACGGTTATTGGGATAGATGAAGATTTGGTAGTTCCCGATAAAAATCATTCGTTATTTGAAGGTGCAATTGCCCCGTGGCGAAGTGAAATGATGAGCGAGTGGAAAGATAATTTCATTTCAAAAACAAATACCCTAAATTTCCCTATACATCGCTCCTATTATTTACTAAGCGAAGAGGAAAAGGACTTATTGTGGAACGGCAAAGGCGAAATTTTAGGCATTAATCAATTCTTCAAATACATTGAAGAACAATCCTATAAAATTCAATATAGGGTTATGCTATCTAAATACAGAGGCAAAACCAGTTGTCAAGATTGCAGAGGTGTGCGCTTGCGAAAGGATGCCGAATATATCAAATTATTGCACGTCAATACCCTCGATTCAGATTTTAAATTCAGAGGAGAATATGCATCTTTAAGCGATGTATTATTGCTTACAATAAAAGAGGCTTACGACTATTTTAGCACCTTACAATTAGCCGAAAATAAAGCAAAAATAGCAGTAAGGCTAGTTTTAGAAATAACAAATCGGTTGCGCTATTTAAAGGATGTTGGCCTTGGTTATTTGTCACTTAATCGTTTAAGTAATTCATTAAGTGGGGGCGAATCACAACGTATTAACTTAGCTACATCATTAGGAAGTAGTCTTGTGGGCAGCACCTATATTTTAGATGAACCCAGTATTGGCTTACACCCACGCGACACCGAACGGCTTATTGGAGTTCTCAAAAATCTTAGAAATATGGGAAATTCGGTAGTTGTTGTAGAGCATGATGAAGAAATGATGGCAGCGAGCGATCATTTAATTGATATTGGCCCTTTGGCAGGTACAAAAGGTGGGCATGTAGTGTTTCAAGGAAAATATGACTCCATATTTGAAAGCGAGTCGTTGACGGGACAATATTTAACAGGTAAACTAAAAATAGAAATACCCGATACGAGACGGCAATGGAGTAATTTTTTAGAACTTAAAGGCGCAAGGTTAAATAACCTGAAAAATTTTAATGTAAAATTTCCATTAAATATTATCACGTGTGTAACCGGTGTAAGTGGTAGTGGAAAAACATCATTGGTAAAAGGCATTCTTTATCCAGCTATACAAAAATCAATAGGTAGTTTTACGAGTATTCGTACTGGCGAATTTGATGGTATCTCTGGCGACATCAAACAAATAAAATCTGTAGAGTTAATTGACCAAAATCCTATAGGTAAATCAACGAGGAGTAATCCTGTAACCTATGTGAAAGCATGGGATCATATTCGTGATTTATTTGCCGACCAACCTTTATCCAAACAAAAAGGGTTTAAGCCGCAGCACTACTCTTTTAATGTAGAAGGTGGGCGATGTGAACAATGCAAAGGCGAAGGCGAAGAATTGGTTGAAATGCAATTTATGGCCGATATACACCTTACATGTGAATCGTGTAAAGGCCATCGTTTTAAAGATGAGGTACTTGAAGTGACCTATAATACAAAATCGATTTTTGATGTACTTTGCTTAACGGTTGAGGAAGCCATGCATTTTTTTGAAGCTAAGCCGTCCATAATAAATAAGCTAAAGCCTTTGTTTGACGTTGGACTTGGATATGTTACCCTTGGTCAAAGCAGTGCAACCCTTAGTGGTGGAGAAGCGCAACGTGTTAAATTAGCATCGTTCCTTTCAATGGGTAAAAATCCAGACCCCGTACTTTTTATATTTGATGAGCCCACCACAGGTCTTCATTTTAATGATATAAATAAACTATTAACGTCTTTTAACGCCCTTATTACACAAGGGCATACCATTATTATTATAGAACACAATTTAGAAGTAATCAAATGTGCCGATTGGATAATTGATATTGGCCCCGATGGCGGACAAACAGGAGGAAACCTACTATACAATGGCGTTCCAGAAGGGTTAGCGGCCTGTGAACAAAGTATAACTGGAAAATATTTGAATGAAAAATTAAGGGGTTAACCTACCCTTATTTTTTAAACTATTATTCAGATCAAGCAAACTATGTATTTGCATTTGCCAACTCCGAATTTCGGATCCTCAACAGCAAAGAAAAACCGATTATAAATAGAATAATCAGCAGCAATATACTTTGACGCATGTCGTGCGTAATGCCTTCGATATATCCAAAAAGAAAAACGCCTAAAACTAATCCAATTCAGTTACATCGTAAAAACTAAAATAGGATGCATGATCCTTTGTTTCAGGCAAAAGTTTTGAAAACGTGCTGCGGCTCATACTTTGTATAGCCCCCATCAAAAATCCAACCATAGCCGCCAAAAAATAAAATTGATTTGGAGTGCGAATTAAATAACCGGCTAAGCAACAAAACATCCACATAAAAACCGTGAGTTTAAGCACACCAAAATTTCCAATTCGAATTGAAAATTTGCTCATTGTAAAGGCTCCTACTGCCGCTACCAACTGAATAATAATAACCGACACAATTAAGCCTGTTTTATCGCCAGGAGGAAATATTTCTTTATTTGCAAACGGAACGGCAACTATCAAAACCGTTTGTACGGCGCAATTGTATACGAAATAGGAGCTTAAGAATTTTCTGAGAACCGTTTGTGTTTTTAATTCATGATATACCTTTATAAGCTCCTTAAATCCATTTAATAAAGGATTGCCATCGGATTTTTGTGGTCTTGATTTTGGCAACCTAAGATAGGTTATTTGGGCAAACCCCATCCACCAAAGTCCTACAATAACAAATATATAGCGTGCATCAATTTTAAATATTTTTAAGCCAATCAAACATAAAACCAAAACAAGGGTACTTCCAATATATCCGAGGGAAAATCCTCTGGCACTTAATTTATTATGCAAATGCGGATCGGCAATTTCAGGTAAATACGCATTATAAAAGACCAAACTGCCCCAAAACCCAACACAAGCGAGCATCACAGGCAGCATGCTCCACTCCAAATAATTGCTATCAAAAAAGTATAAACAGATACAGCTAAACGAACCTAGGTAACAAAATAACTTTAAAAAAAACTTTTTATTACCAGTAAAATCAGCAACTCCACTTAATAATGGGGCTGTAAATACAACGATAAGGTATGCCACTGAAAACACATAGTTGTACAATTCGGTATTGGTAAATTGATGGCCTAGAAAGGTAACGGTATCAATTAACTTGCCGGTAATCTTGTCGATACTGCTTGTTTGCGCAGCATAAAAAATTGGAAACACCGCGGCGGTAATCACCAAATTATAAACCGAATTGGCCCAATCATACATTGCCCATCCTGTCATAACACGGGGATTATTTTTTTCAATTGTCATTTTTCAAACAAAATGCATTTTTATGAACTTTTTTATTTTTATTTTCAACATACTT
>CANMPY010000156.1 GCA_947499775.1 Bacteroidota bacterium
GCAAACCTCAGCCAAATTAAAGAAGCACAAGATTTAGGCGTTTTAGATGGCGTAACAACAAATCCATCCCTTATGGCCAAAGAAGGCATTACCGGCGACGAAAACGTGCGCAATCACTACAAAGCCATTTGCGATATTGTAGATGATAACGTAAGTGCCGAAGTGATAGCTACAGATTATGAAGGAATGATTAAAGAAGGGGAGGCGTTAGCGAAAATTAATTCAAAAATTGTAGTAAAAATCCCAATGATAAAAGATGGGATAAAAGCCATTAAATATTTTTCAAGTAAAGGCATACGTACTAATTGCACATTAGTGTTTTCAGCAGGGCAAGCAATATTGGCCGCAAAAGCGGGAGCCACTTACTTATCGCCATTTATTGGTCGAATTGACGATATGAATTGGGATGGAGTAGAATTAATTCATCAAATTTCATCCATCTACGCTATACAAAACTTTAATACTCAAATATTGGCCGCAAGTGTACGAAACTCGTTGCATATTGTAAAATGTGCCGAAGCTGGTGCTGATGTAGTTACTTGTCCATTGTCCGCTATACTAGGATTGCTAAAACATCCGTTAACTGATTTAGGACTTGCACAGTTTTTAGCCGACCACAAAAAGGCTAATTCGTAATTTTAGTAAATCACTTTTCTTAATTTCAGAAAAGAAGTAAGATATAAAAAAAAATTATCACTAAACGGCTTGAAAAACATAGTCATTATACCTACCTACAATGAGCGTGAGAATATTGAACTCATGATTAGGAAGGTATTTTCATTGGAAATGCCTTTTGACATATTGGTAATTGATGACGGTTCGCCAGACAGTACTGGAGCAATCGTTAAAAATTTGCAATCCGAATTTACCGGAAATCTGCATTTGATTGAACGAGAAGGTAAATTAGGCCTAGGAACAGCCTATATCACTGGCTTTAAATGGTGTTTAGAAAAAGGATATGATTATATCTGCGAAATGGATTGTGATTTTAGCCATAATCCTGACGACTTAATTAAACTTCAAAAGGCGTGTTCAATGGATGGAGCCGATTTATCAGTGGGTTCTCGCTATGTAAATAACCTCGTTAATGTGGTAAATTGGCCAATGGGGCGTGTTTTATTAAGTTATTTTGCCAGCATGTATGTTCGGTTTATTACCGGAATGAACGTTATGGATACAACCGCCGGTTTTGTGTGCTACAATAGAAAAGTTTTGAAAAAAATAGACCTTAATCAAATAAAATTTAAAGGATATGCTTTTCAAATAGAAATGAAATTTTCGGCCATTAAATATGGGTTTAACTTAAAAGAAGTGGCAATCATTTTTACAGACCGAACCGCTGGCGAAAGCAAGATGAGTAAGGGAATTGTAGAAGAAGCTTTATTTGGTGTAATCCAATTAAAAATAAACAGTTGGTTTAGAGATTGGAAGTAGACTAATAATCCAACACTAAAGCCCAAATAATCAAGAGCGAGCCTATTGAATAAATCCAATATCCAGTACTTTTAGGGGGCACGGTTACAAGTTGGGTATTCGTTTTTCCTGCAATAACCTTAATCTCATTTTTAATATCCAAACTTTCTTTTAAGGTATTTGATTCGCCAGATAAATGAATTGTATTTACACCAACAGGAACATTTTTGATTGTGATGCTTTTTACATATTTATACTTTACTAGCAATGAATCATTAAGTGTTAGATTGGCATAAACTGCCGAGGTAGGTTTTATAACTATATTGCCACAATTAGGTGATGGTGCGCCATAATTAACAACCACAGCGCAAGAACTGAAAAGTAAACAAACAGCAATTGAAATAATGAAAGAATACGATGTTTTCATAGTTGTGTAACTATTTTTTTTATAAAAAATTATATAAAACAGGTAATTTTATTTTGCTAGCCATTGCTCAGCCCTTACCAAATCTTCAGGAGTATCTATAGCCAAACTTTGAAAATCGGTTTCCAACACTTTTATCAAAAAACCATGTTCGAGCCAGCATAATTGCTCCAAATTTTCCATTTTTTGCAAAGGAGTTTCAGGCAATCGTACTATATCCATTAAAATCTTTGTTTTGTAACCATATATTCCCAAATGCTTAAAATATACCGGAAAATCAGGCCACGTTTCTTTGTCGTCACGTTTGTATGGGATAGGACTTCTGCTAAAATACAATGCAAAATCATCTCTGTCGGTCACCACTTTTACCACATTGGGGTTATTCAGATCATCAAACGAATCAATTCTTTTTTTTAGAGTAGCAATGCCAGTGCCTGGGTCTTGAAGTGCTTTAACAACCAAATTAATTTGCTCTGGTAATATAAAAGGTTCATCGCCTTGAATATTTAAAATAATATCAGGAACCGATTGCAAATGCGCTAATGCTTCGGCAATTCGTTCAGTACCATTCAGGCAATTTTCAGAGGTCATAATTACCTCTCCTCCAAATGATTTTACATGATCAAAAATGCGACTGTCGTCGGTAGCTACGGCTACATAATCTAAACCGCTAGAGCAAGTTTGATTATAAACGCGTTGAATCATGCTGAACCCATTAATCAAAGCCAAAGGTTTACCCGGAAATCGAGTTGAGGCATAACGCGCAGGAATTATTGCAGCAGTATTCATTGAATGCAAAAGTAATTTTTTATCAGCAAGTATTAGCTTAGTCTCATTTACATGGCAAATTTAGGTCTATCACTAATTTTAGAATCACCTATACCTTCAAGCCCCATACCAAATAATGCAAAATCGTATTTTACAGGATCATTAGCATCAAATTGTCGCAATTTTGAGGTTAATATTTCTGCGGTTTGCCAATTACTTTTGGTTGTATTTATTAATCCTAAATAATTAGCAACCTTTAATACGTGTACGTCTAAAGGACAAATCAACTGGCTCGGCTTAATAGATTTCCAAATACCAAAATCTACGCCATTCGAATCATCCCTAACCATCCATCGCAAATACATGTTTAATCGCTTACATGCCGATTTTTTTTGTGGAGTAGCTATATGTTTTTTGCTTCGAAGCGGGGCGTAATCAAGTTTAAAACAGGACGAATGAAAGTTTTCTAAGCCAGATTTTACTGTACTATCATCAATTTTTGGAGTAAATAGCACCTCCAGTGTATTATGTTCCTTATAAAAGCCTTTAAACGCTTCTATTAAAAAGAGTAAGTCGGTGCAATTAAACGTTCGGTGAACAAATTTATCAAATTTTATTAAATCAGTAGGAGAGTGGTTTATTACAAAATCATAAGGCGATTCGTCCATTAAGTGCATTAACCGATTGCAATTATTAATTATGGATTTACGATTTCCCCAAGCCAAAATAGCCGCAAAAAATCCTGAAATTTCAATATCTTGTTTCAGCGAAAACCGATGAGGAATTCCGATTGGGTCGGCAGTTAAAAAGGAAGAATTATTGAATTTTTTAACCTTTTCATCTAGTAACTCTTGCAATTCTAGGGTTTTCATAAAGCGCGAAACGGCGAATTATCGTTGTGTATTTTTATTGCTTTTCGAGTTAGCCATATTCCTAAAAGTAATGAAACGACAGCCCCTAATTGTATCAGCGGAATATTATTGAGGAACAAAAAATAATCATAGGAACCATGTAAAATAACAGCCCCACCAATACCTAAAAGTGTATTAAACATGTAATTGCCATTAAATTTAGCTTTTGCTAAAAAATATCCCATTACGGCAGCAAAAGTTGCATGGGCTGGAACTGCCGTAAATGCTCTCATTATACCAACTCCTGAGCCGTGTTGATACACATAAAAAACATTTTCAATAAAAGCAAAACCTAATGAAACTACAACGCTGTACAAAATGCCATCGTAGGGTTCATCCACATAACTTTTACTTAGTATTCGTCTTACAAAAATATATTTACTAATTTCTTCACTAAAACCAATAACGACATAGGCATAAAATGCCAAATAAAGATTATCACCTCCTTGAGTAAATCCAAAATAATGCCAAAGCCATTCTAAACCTATAGCGATAAAAATACTTGCGCACCCCCCTATAAATGCTAAAAACAACATTCTCAAAGGTTCTTTTTCAAATCGGTCTTTAAAATAAAACCATACTAGTAAAAAGAGTACAGGGGCGGCAGCTATGGCTAATAGTAACATTTTATAGTTTTAAAATATCTAGAACACCCTTTTTAATGAATTTGAAATTTTATAAGGCCTGATTAATATCTTCTATAAGGTCATCAATGTCTTCGATTCCTACGCTCAATCGAATAAGCGAATCGACTAAGCCTGATTTCAGTCTTTCTTCACGCGGTATTGATGCGTGAGTCATAGAGGCAGGATGGCCACATAATGACTCTACGCCTCCTAAAGATTCAGCTAAAGCAAATAGTTTTACCGACGATAAAAATCGCTGAGCATCTGAAATTGAATTGCTTTTTAAGGTAAACGACATCATTCCACCAAAATCTTTCATTTGTTTTTTGGCGATATCATGATTAGGATGATCTGTAAATCCTGGCCAATATACTTTATCTACTTTTGGATGACTTCTCAAAAATTCAGCAATTTTTTTTCCATTTTCACAATGACGCTCCATTCGGATATGTAAAGTTTTAATACCTCGAAGTACCAAAAAGCAATCTTGTGGTCCGGGAACAGCACCACACGCATTTTGCAAAAATGTAAGGCGTTCATTTAATTCCATATCCTTCCCCACTAGTGCGCCCATTACTACATCCGAATGACCATTAATGTATTTAGTAACGCTGTGCATCACCAAATCGGCACCCAAATCCAAAGGGTTTTGCAAAAACGGGGAAGCAAATGTGTTATCAACCACCGAAAGGATAGTATTGGCTTTAGCTATTTTGGTAATGGCTTCAATATCAATAATGGTGAGCATTGGGTTGGTGGGGGTTTCCATCCAAACCATTTTGGTGTTTTGGTTAATGAGCTTCGCAAAATTCTCGGTATTTCCCAAATCGGTGAAATGAAATTTTATACCATAGCTTTCAAAAACCTTGGTAAATATCCTATACGATCCTCCATACAAATCATTTGTAGAAATCACCTCATCGCCTGGTTTCAAAAGCTTTGCAAGGGTATCGATAGCCCCCATTCCGCTACTAAAACATAAACCCCAGTTTCCGTTTTCCAGTGCGGCTAAATTATCTTGCAACTGGGTACGGGTTGGATTATGAGTACGCGAATATTCATAGCCTTTATGATCGCCAGGGCTTTTTTGAACATAAGTGGATGTTTGGTAAATTGGAGTCATAATTGCTCCTGTTTCCGGGTCGGGATGCACCCCGGCGTGTAATACTTTGGTGGCAAATTGCATGCTGCAAATTTATTGATTTGCCTTTGGTTTTTACTAATGGTAATGTAGGTTTATTTACATCTTCTGATAGTACCCTACAGAAATCATGGGTTTTATATTTATTTGAGTAATACGAATGGGG
>CANMPY010000157.1 GCA_947499775.1 Bacteroidota bacterium
CTAAATCCATCGGCTTTAGGTTCTAAAACGGCAAACGACTCCACATCGGTTTGTTCTTGGGTTGCATCGCCCCTTCCAGCAATAAATGGAACGGTTACAAGGTGTCCTGCATTTTTTGCAGCCTTTTCAATTGCAGTATTTCCTCCAAGTACAATTAAATCGGCCATAGAAACCGTTTTGCCTGTTGCACTAAATTCATTTTTTATAGTTTCTAAAGTAGATAATACTTTTTTTAACTGACTAGGGTTATTGGCTTCCCAATTTAGTTGTGGTTCAAGGCCAATACGAGCACCATTTGCACCGCCACGTTTATCAGATCCACGGAAGGTAGAAGCCGATGCCCAAGCGGTTGAAACTAATTCGGAAATGGATAGCCCACTTGCATGTATTTTATCTTTAAGCCATGTAATATCATCATTGCTTACGTCGGTTTTGGTTGCAGGGATTGGGTCTTGCCAAATCAAAACCTCGCTAGGAACTTCTGCGCCTAAATAACGGGAAATTGGCCCCATATCGCGATGTGTTAGTTTGAACCATGCTCTAGCAAATGCATCGGCAAATTGGTCAAAATTTTCGTAGAAACGTTTTGATATTGGTCCATAAATCGGATCCATTTTTAAAGCTAAATCTGCAGTAGTCATCATAGGTGCATGATGTTTATTTTTGTCGTGTGCATCTATAACAAGGTTGGCAGCGCTTTGGTCGGTTGGCATCCATTGATGTGCACCTGCAGGGCTCTTCGTTAATTTCCAGTCGTATTTAAATAAGGTTTCAAAATAGCCATTATCCCACGTAGTTGGGTTTGGTTTCCAAGCGCCTTCTATACCACTTGTAATGGTATCGCCCCCTTTGCCTGAGCCATGCGTATTTAACCACCCCATACCTTGAGCTTCTATAGCCGACGCTTCGGGTTCGCGGCCAACATGGCTGTCGCTTGCAGCGCCATGTGCCTTGCCAAAAGTGTGGCCACCCGCTACCAAGGCTACAGTTTCTTCATCGTTCATGGCCATTCGGGCAAATGTTTCTCTGATGTCTTTTGCTGAAGCTAATGGATCAGGGTTACCATTTGGTCCTTGGGGGTTAACATAAATTAATCCCATTTGAACAGCTGCTAATGGATTTTCCAAATTGCGATCGCCAGTATAGCGTTTGTCGCCCAACCATTCTGTTTCGTTGCCCCAATTTATATCTTGTTCGGGTTCAGAAATATCGGCACGGCCACCAGCAAAACCAAAGGTTTTAAAACCCATAGATTCAAGGGCACAGTTACCCGCCAATATCATTAAATCAGCCCAAGAAATTTTATTGCCATATTTTTGTTTGATGGGCCAAAGTAAAAAGCGCGCTTTATCTAAATTACCATTATCAGGCCAACTGTTTACTGGAGCAAACCGTTGGTTGCCAGTGCCTGCGCCACCACGTCCATCCGATATGCGGTAAGTTCCGGCGCTGTGCCAAGCCATACGGATAAACAAAGGACCATAATGTCCATAATCAGCTGGCCACCATTCTTGCGAGGTAGTCATTACTTCGTAAATGTCGTTTTTGATGGCACTCAAATCTAAAGACTTAAACGCCTCTGCATATACAAATCCTTTGTCCATAGGATTTGATAAGCTTGAATGTTGGCGAAGAATTCCTAAGTTTAATCGATTTGGCCACCAATCTTTGTTCGACGTTCCTGTTCCTGCCGCTGCTTTCATTTGCCCATTATGAAAAGGACATTTGCTGATATCTGAATTGCTCATTTTATGTATTTGCTAAGTATAATAATTCTTCAAAAATAATAATACTTTTTTAGGTGAAAGACTATTTTAAGTAATAAATTCAGGTTATCGCCATTTAAACAAAATTCATAAAAATTCAATGATTAAGCCCGCTCAAACTGAGAGCAGGGTGCCTTTTAGAAAGCTGCCGAAGTTTGCAGCAAATCCAATAAATAAAAGGGTGTAGCTCTAGTAAAAGTGTTTTGCTAACCAATTCCTCTTCACCTAAAGGTAATGCCTTATGGGTTTGGATTAGGGTCAGTATTGCGGTCTACATTTGTAGGGGTGTCGGAATGGGTTTGATTGGGGTGAGGTGCTTTGTGTTGGTTATTCCTCGTATTCGGGTTTGGGTGTCGATTCTGATTCGATTGGCCCGGGCGTTCATGCTTTGGTCGATTTGTATCTTTTGAAAATGTATTTTGCGGCCTATTGGCATTCAACTGGTTTGGGGCATTGGGGTTTGCATGGCGAGGCCTATCGTTGTTTTGACGGTTGCGCTGATTTGGATTCGCATTGCGATTGTCGGGTTTATTTCGGTCTCTAAAATTTCTATCTCCTTGATGGCGTGTTTTGTTTTTGTGCTCTAAACGAGTGATACTCGAATCTTCAAGCATATCATCCACTTTATAGGATGTTTTTGACATTATTTCGGCCCCTAATGGTCGGTCAACCAAAGTGTCAGGAATTTCGCCACGTTTATTTTTTTCAATAATCTCGGTAACTTTATCAGCGGCAATTGGTATCCAATCTCCCGGTTTATCCTGATAAGCAAACCACATCATTTTCTTTAAAATATCAATTTTCTGGAGGCTTGCTGTACCTATTTTTGTATTAACGGTCACCTTTTCAGTTCCAGGAAATGTGCCTAGCGATTCCATGTAGGTATCTAATTCGTAATTCAAGCAACATTTTAAACGTCCACATTGACCTGAAAGTTTTAGCATATTGATGCTTAAATTTTGAAAACGCGCTGCCGAGATGTTAACAATTTTATAATCGGTGAGCCATGTGCTGCAGCACAATTCACGGCCACATGATCCTATTCCTCCTAATCGACTTGCCTCTTCGCGGTAACTTATTTGGCGCATTTCAATTCGCGTTTTAAAATCATTGGCATAGCGCTTTATTAATTCCCTGAAATCAACTCGCTCTTCGGCTGTGTAAAAGAAAATGACTTTTTTGCCGTCGGCCTGAAACTCAATATCACTAAGTTTCATTTCCAATTTCAATTCGAGGGCTATGGTTCGTGCACGCTCTAATGTGGAGGGTTCTTTTGCTTTATATTCAGTGTATTTTTCTTTGTCGGCTTCGCTAGCTACGCGGTATATTTTTTTAATGCTGGGGCTATTTTCAGTCAATTCTGCTTTTCGCAATTGAAGCCTAACTAATTCTCCGGTTAACGACACATGGCCTATGTCATGGCCTAAATCGCTTTCTAAAACAACGGCATCGCCGGTATATAATTCAAGGTTGCTGGCATTTTTAAAAAATTCTTTCCTACTGCCCTTAAACCTAATTTCAATTATATCAAATGGCGTATAATTTTCAGGTAAATCTATATCCTTAAACCAATCATACGTATTTAATTTATTGCAACTCGATGTGCCACACGAGCCATTGCTCTTGCACCCTTTTGGGCTACTGCCCGTTGTTGTTCCACATGATCCACATCCCATATATTATTTTAATTGATTGGTTTTATATTTAATTGGCGAAGATAGGGGATTTTTATGGAGTACTTTCAATGGATATATTTTGAATTAAAATGGAATTGAATATGAATGTATAATTCCTGTAAATAAACGTGGAGGGCATCCAATTTTTGAGCAAAAGTCTACCGAATTTTAGTAGGGTTAAATATTAGGATTATAAAGGAGAGTTTTTAATAAATGCTTTGGGTTTAAAGGGCTTTCGCGTACTTTTGTGCCTTTATTTATGATCGACCATTCTTACCTTTCAAATGCGGATGTAAACGCAATTGATTCCCTGTATAAACAATACCAAGTTCAAAAAGATTCTGTTGATTTTGGATGGCAAAAATTTTTCGAAGGATTCGATCTCGCGCTTCAAACTCAAAGCATTTCGCCCGAGCCCGTATCTGAAGATGCACTCAAAGAGATGAATGTTCTCAATTTGATTAATGCAGGTTATAGAACGAGAGGGCATTTATTTACTCAAACAAACCCAGTAAGGCAGCGCCGCGAATATCTTCCTCAATTAAATAGTGCAAATTTTGGCTTAACAGAATCTGATTTAGAAAAAACGTTCAACGCCGGTATCGAAATTGGTCTTGGTCCCGCTAAACTAAGTGAAATAATCCAATTTTTAGAGCAAACCTATTGTGGGCATATTGGGGCCGAATTCATGTATATACTTGATCCCGAAAAGAAAAAGTGGCTCATCGAAAAAATGGAAAGTAGGCGCAATACACCTAATTTTAGTATTGCCGAAAAAAGACGAATACTCGAAAAATTGAACCAAGCATCGGTATTCGAAAATTTTTTACACACGAAATATATTGGGCAAAAGCGATTTTCATTAGAGGGTCTCGAAGGATTGATACCCGCTTTGGATACAGCGTTAAATGTTGGGGCCAATTTGGGAGCCAAGCAATTTGTTTTGGGCATGGCTCATAGAGGTAGATTAAACGTATTGGCCAATATTTTAGGAAAATCATACGAGGAAATTTTTTCAGAATTTGAAGGTAAAGCCTATATCGATGCCGTGTTTGAGGGTGATGTGAAATATCATATGGGATACAGTAGCCGAATCACCGCTACAAATGGCATAGAAATAAATTTAAAATTAAGTCCAAATCCATCGCATTTAGAAGCCGTAGATACGGTTATAAAAGGTATGGCAAGGGCAAAATTAGACTTAACGTATCAAAACAATAGCGATGCTGTAATATCGATATTAATCCATGGAGATGCCTCTATCTCTGGGCAGGGGATAATGTACGAAACGGTCCAAATGAGTGGATTAGATGGGTATAATGTTGGGGGTACCATTCATATTGTGGCTAATAATCAAATAGGGTTTACCACCAATTATCAGGATGGCCGTTCTTCAATTTATTGCACCGATATAGCTAAGGTAACAAAATGCCCGGTATTTCATGTGAATGCCGACGATGCAGAAGCCATTGCCTATGTAATGACATTAGCCGTAGAATACCGTCAAAAATATCATGAAGACGTTTTTATTGATTTATTGGGCTACCGCAAGTATGGGCACAATGAAGGCGATGAACCTCGTTTTACTCAACCCTTGCTATACAAGGCCATTTCGGCTCATGCCAACCCAAGTCAAATTTATTCCAAACAATTAACCGAAGCCGGAAATATTGAGGCAGAACTTGCTAAGGAAATGGAACAAAAGTTTAAAAAGTTGCTCCAAGAAAAACTCGATTTTGTAAGTGCTGATAAAAAAGTAAAATCAAATTTAATGCCTAAAAATATTTGGGCTAATTATAGAAAATCAGATATTAAAGACTTTGAACACTCTCCAAAAACGGCTGTTGCGAAGCTTGATTTTTTAGAGATTGCCCAAAAAATTACAGATATACCTGAAG
>CANMPY010000158.1 GCA_947499775.1 Bacteroidota bacterium
TCCCCAAAGTTTTCGTGCCTCCCACCAACGTTCGTAAGCCGTATTTGTCCTAAAAACCAGCAACAACGAAATTACAAACCCCAATACCGAATACATCACCGACAGGTTGGCCATTCGCCCTTTGGGTGATACATGCAGATAGTTTACAAAAAATAAATAGACAAGAAAGGAGTATACACTCAATAAGGCCATTAAAGGAAATAACTGACGAAATGTTTCTGCCTTATGAATTTTAAAAATAAATAAAAACCAGTGCTTTGGACTGTAGGAAATCATAGTGCAATGATACAATTATCTGTATAGGCTTCCTATGAGAGACCTTTAAAAAATGAAATCTCGAATTGACCAGATTATAGTGTACAAATCGTATTTTTGCTGCAAATTTTTAACTATTAAATATGGCAACCACAGCAGATATATCGGTAGGAATGTTTATTAGGCACAATAACGAATTGTGCCAGGTAACGGAATGGCAACATCGAACTCCAGGAAATTTAAGAGCCTTTTACCAATGTAAAATGCGCAATGTAAAAAATGGCAAAAACCTTGAAAACCGTTTCAGAAGCGGCGAAGAAATCACTACCGTTAGAGTAGATGTAAAGGAAATGCAATACCTCTATAAAGAGGGCAATGCCTTGGTATGTATGGATAACGAATCGTTTGATCAAGTTAATGTACCAGAAATATTGTTTGGAACGGCTAGTAAATTTATGAAAGAGGGGATGAATGTAATGGTAAACTTTGAAGGCGAAGACCCCATTGGCGGGCAAGCTCCATTAAACGTAGAACTTGAAATAACCTATACCGAGCCGGGTGTGCGAGGCGATACGGCCACTAACACTGGCAAACCAGCTACGCTCGAAACAGGTGCTGAAATTCGTGTTCCGCTTTTTTGCGAAATTGGCGAAAAAATAAGGGTAAACACAAGCAATGGTGAATACGTAGAAAGGGTAAAAAAATAAATATAGCCTTATCACAAACACGATTCATCGCTACGCCCATCATAACAAAACACAAATAGATGTTAGCGGAGTGTACCGATAAATCTCTAAAATAATTTTTTAACCCATTCATGATTTCATATTTAAACTCAGAAAACAACTTTTTGGGAATTACAGAAGAAGAATTGTATAATTATAATTCAGCCAATGTCGTTATCCAGTCAGCCCCATACGAGCATACATCTTCTTATTTGTCGGGTTCCGATAAAGGTCCCGCAGCAATTATTGAAGCGTCTCATTTTGTTGAATTCTATGATGAAGAACTCGATCAAGAAACCTATAAAAAAGTAGGAATTTCTACCCTCAATGCAATGAATTTCGATAATTGCATTAATGAAGAAGCGGTTCATTTAATTGCGAAAGCAACTACTGAAAATATAAATAATAATAAATTTGTTGTTAGCTTAGGTGCCGAACACACGGTTACCCTAGGTTTTGTTAAAGCCCATCTTGCAAAATATCCAAATTTAGGCGTGCTGCAGATTGATGCCCATTCCGATTTGCGTTTAAACTACAACGACAACCCCTATAGCCACGCCTCGGTTATGGCACGCATTCACGATTTAAATGTGCCGCTGTATCAAATAGGAATACGAGCTCAATGCAAAGAAGAATCTGACTTAATTAAATCATCATCCAATATTTACACTTGGTATGCGTATCAAATAGCCCAAAATAACACGTGGCAGGATGAAGTTTTAGCTGCGCTGCCCGAACAAATATATTTAACCATTGATGCCGATGGGTTCGACCCTTCGGTTATGCCTGCTGTAGGAACAGCAGAACCAGGAGGATTGGGATGGTACGAAAGCCTCCAATTTTTGCAAAAAGTATGTACACAAAAACAGGTTATAGGATTTGACATTGTGGAGTGCGCCCCAAAGGAAGGTGAAATTTTAACACAATTTAACTTGGCAAAATTACTTTATAAGCTATTGGGGTATTGCACCCTTAATCCTAAATTCTCATCCCTTTATTGCAAATAAATGCGCGTATATTTAGATAATGCAGCAACAACACCCCTAGACCCCGAAGTGGTTTCGGCTATGACCGATGTACTGTCAAATTATTTTGGCAATCCAAGTGCACAACATGCAATAGGCCGAAATGCAAAAGGCAAAATGGAGGTAGCGCGTAGGCAAATTGCCGAACTAATAAATGCAAAATCCTCTGAAATATTATTTACATCTGGCGGAACAGAAGCCGATAACATCGTAATACGAAGCGCCGTTTATGACCTCGGCATAAAGCACATTATCACCTCTCCCATTGAACATCATGCTGTATTAAGCACGGTTGAAGAAATGCATAACAAGGGTTTGGCCACAATGCATTTGGTTGAGATAAATGCACTTGGGGAGATAAACCTTGACCATCTGAAACAATTAGCAGCCGAATTTCCAGAAAGTTTAATATCGCTGATGCATGCCAATAATGAAATTGGCACACTCCTTGATTTGAAAAAAGTAGCCGATATTGCAAAAGCGCACCATTGCCTGTTTCATTCCGATACTGTTCAAACAATAGGCCATTATAAAATTGATGTACAGGAATTAGGGATAGATTTTATAGCCTGCTCAGCGCATAAGTTTAATGGGCCAAAAGGTTCAGGATTTCTGTACATACGAAACATACACAAACTTAAGCCAATAATAACAGGCGGTGGGCAAGAAAAAAACATGAGGGCAGGAACCGAAAACTTGTATGGCATTGTTGGACTAGCTAAGGCTTTGGAAATTGCGAATAAGGCAATTGCTGAAGAAACCATTCGCTTACAATCTTTAAAATTATTAATGCGCACTTTAATTAGCCAAAGTATTCCCGGAGCTTTGTTTAATGGGCCTTCAACTGATTTAAATAGTCTTTATACTGTGCTTAATGTAAGTCTTCCTCCAAATGAAATAGGAAACATGTTGCTTTTTAAATTAGATATAGAAGGTGTATGTGCAAGTGGTGGATCGGCTTGCAGTAGCGGAGCAAGCACTGGAAGTCACGTATTGGCTGCAATTAATCACCCTGCTGATAGAACAGGATTGCGTTTTTCATTTGGCAAATACACTACAGAAGCCGATATACGGTTTGCAGTAGAAAAACTAAAAACAGTATTATTAAACTAAGTTTAATAGCATAGGCTTAGCCGTTTTTGCTTAAAAAATCCTGGTAAGCAATCTTAATTCCTTCCTTCAATTCTGTTTTATACGACCATCCTTGGGCGTTCAAAAACGACACATCCATTAACTTGCGTTCGGTGCCATCGGGCTTGCTTGTATCAAAGGCCAAGTTTCCGGTATAGCCAACTTCAGTTTTTATAAGCTCAGCCAATTCAGATATACTTAAATCGTGGCCCGTGCCAATGTTTACAAATTGATTTCCGTTATAGTCGAGCATAAGCTTTAGAGCTGCATCTGCTAAATCATCGGCAAACAAAAATTCACGTTTGGGTGTGCCGCTACCCCAAATTACAACTTCAGCATCGTTATTGCGTTTCGCTTCATGAAATTTCCGAATTAAGGCTGGCAATACATGGCTATTTATTGGATCGTAATTATCATTAAGGCCATATAAATTAGTTGGCATTACCGATATAAAATTACACCCATATTGACTCCGATAGGCCTCACACATTTTTATACCTGCTATTTTTGCAATGGCATAAGGTTCATTCGTTGGCTCCAATAATCCGGTAAGCAAGTATTCTTCTTTTAAGGGCTGGGGTGCGTGTTTCGGATAGATGCACGACGACCCAAAAAACATTAATTTCTTAACCCCTTGCACATATGAATGATGGATTACATTGTTTTGGATTTGCAAATTTTCGTATAAAAACTGCGCCCTATATGTATTATTGGCCAAAATACCGCCTACTTTAGCAGCAGCTAAAAAAACATATTCGGGTTGCTCAGCTTCAAAAAAATCAGCAACGGCATTTGCGTCTTTTAAATCCAACTCGGCCGACGAATGGTAAACCAGATTGGTATATCCTTTTTTTTCTAATGCTCTTTTTATGGCCGAACCAACCATTCCGCGGTGGCCTGCTATATATATTTTGCTATTGGTGTTCATTTATTTCTGTTTGGTGATTTTGTCATTCCGAGGAACGAAGCGTTTTAATTTGAATAAAGATTTTTCCTTCGAAGGAATGGCAAACGTCAATTATCACTCAAAATAGTTAAATACACTGTATCCGCCATCTTGTAAATACTTCTCTTTTTTCATCAATTTCAAATCTGCTTTCATCATCTCATTTACCAATGAATTTAAGTCATATTTCGGTTCCCATCCCAGCTGTGTTTTTGCTTTGGTAGAATCGCCAATTAATAAATCTACTTCGGTAGGTCGGAAGTATAATGGGTCAACAAAAATTAATTCTTTACCCTCAATTAAGTTTAAATTGTTAAGTTCTAAATAGGTAAGTCTTGAAGTATCGAGCGATTCAATGTACCCAATTTCGTTCACGCCGCTTCCTTTAAATTGCAATGAAATACCCAGGTCGGCAAAACTCATACGCACAAATTCACGCACTTCGGTGGTTATCCCGGTTGCTATTACATAATCTTCGGCCGTTGGCTGTTGGAGCATTAAATACATGGCTTCAATATAATCTTTGGCATGCCCCCAATCGCGTTTAGCATCCAAATTGCCAAGAAATAATTTATCCTGCAAGCCAATTGCAATGCGGCTTGCAGCCCGTGTTATTTTTCGGGTAACAAATGTTTCGCCGCGTATGGGTGATTCATGATTAAAAAGAATTCCATTGCAAGCATACATACCATAAGCCTCTCTGTAATTTACCGTTATCCAATACCCATACATTTTGGCCACTGCATAAGGCGAACGTGGATAAAACGGAGTTGACTCACTTTGGGGTACTTGCTGTACTAAACCATATAATTCTGATGTTGAAGCCTGATAAAACCTGCATTTTTCTGTAAGATTGCAAATACGCATAGCTTCTAAAATTCGTAAGGTTCCAATTCCATCCGCATTGGCAGTATACTCTGGCGTTTCGAAACTTACTTTAACATGGCTCATCGCAGCCAAATTATAAATTTCGTCGGGTTGAACTTCCTGAATGATACGAATAAGATTGGTACTATCGGTTAAATCGCCGTAGTGCAATTTGAATTTTAAATTTCGTTCGTGCGAGTCTTGGTATAAGTGATCAATTCTGTCGGTATTAAACAACGAACTTCTTCGTTTTATGCCATGAACTTCATAGCCCTT
>CANMPY010000159.1 GCA_947499775.1 Bacteroidota bacterium
CCACCACACCATCACGTATTATGCGCAATTTATTGCTTCGTTCCACTTTTCCATCCAATACATATGCTCCGGCCACTGTTCCTACTTTGGTAATCTTAAATACATCACGTACCTCTACATTGGCTGTAATCTCCTCAACATATTCAGGATCGAGCATGCCTTCAATTGCCGCTTTTATTTCCTCAATAGCATGATAAATTACAGAATACGTTTTGATTTCTATCTCCTCATCTTCGGCTAATTTCTTAGCACTTTGTGCTGGTCGTACTTGGAAACCAATTATGATAGCATCAGATGCAGAAGCCAACAACACATCGGATTCGGTAATTTGGCCTACACCTTTATGGATAACACTTACCTGAACTTCCTCTTTTGATAATTTTAATAACGAGTCGCTCAAAGCTTCTACCGATCCATCCACATCCCCTTTTACAATTAACTTTAGTTCCTTAAATGAACCTACTGCCAATCGTCGTCCTATTTCTTCGAGTGTAATATGTTTTGACGCTCTAATTCCTTGTTCGCGTTGTAATTGAGTACGTTTATTGGCAATTTCTTTTGCACTTTGTTCGTCTTCAAAAATGGTAAATAATTCACCCGCTTGAGGCGCTCCTTGAAAACCAAGTATGCTAACTGGTGTAGATGGGCCCGCCGATGTTATGCGTTGTCCTCTCTCATTTAGCAAAGCTCTTACTCTTCCATAATGGCTTCCTGCAAGTGCAAAATCTCCTACTTTTAGGGTTCCTTCTTGAACCAATAAGGTAGCTACAACTCCTTTTCCTTTATCAAGGTGAGTTTCCATTACAGTTCCTCTTGCTCGTTTATTTGGATTGGCTTTAAGCTCTAATAATTCAGCTTCCAGCAATACTTTTTCAAGCAACTTATCAATATTCAACCCTTTTTTGGCTGAAATTTCTTGACTCTGATATTTACCGCCCCACTCTTCAACCAATATGCTCATAGCCGAAAGTTGTTCGCGTATTTTATCTGCATTGGCTCCGTCTTTATCTATTTTATTATAAGCAAAAATGATTGGAACCTGAGCTGCTTGCGCATGAGCAATAGCTTCTTTTGTTTGAGGCATAACGCTATCGTCGGCCGCAATTACAATTATAACAATATCTGTAACTTTAGCTCCACGAGCCCTCATGGCCGTAAACGCTTCGTGACCTGGAGTATCCACAAACGTGATATTTTTGCCATCAGCCATAGTTACTTCATAAGCCGCTACGTGCTGTGTAATACCACCTGCTTCGCCAGCAATTACATTTGTACTTCTGATATAATCTAACAAGGAAGTCTTTCCGTGATCGACATGGCCCATAATCGTAACAATTGGGGGTCTTTCTTCTAAATCCTTCGGATCATCTATCTCAACTAAGATATCATCTTGCACTTCGGCTGAAACAAATTCAACCTCATATCCGAAATTTTCAGCTAATAAATTAATAACTTCTCCATCCAATCGTTGGTTTATCGAAATCATCATGCCGAGTGAAAAACATGTAGTAATGATATCATTCACTTTCACATTCATCAAAGATGCCAATTCATTGGCAGTTACATATTCTGTAACTTGTATCGTTTTACTTTGTATTTCACGTCGAATTACTTGTTGCTCTTGATGGGCTATGAATTTAGACTTTCTATCTTTTCGTGCTTGGTGCCTAATTTTTCCACCTTGCGTATTGCCTTTTTGTGTGCCAATTTTAGCAAAAGTTTGCTTCATTTGCTCCTGCACTTGCTTTCCACTTACATCCTCTTTTTTGGCTCGGGGGTCGGTATTGATTGCAGGTCTTCCATCAGTTCTAAGTTCAGGTTTTCGTACAAATTGATTTCCAACTTCTTTGGTATCAATTTTTTCGGCTGTTAGTTTTCGCTTACGCTTTTTCTTAAGTAAATCGTCGTTCACAACCTTTTTACGAACGATAGGATCGGGTATTGTTATTTTACCTAAAACAGATAAACCTTTTAATTTAGGAGCATTAGCTTTAATAACCTTATCTTCAAGGCTTTCATTATTAGAAGTAACAGGTAAAGTAATACTTGGTTCGGCTTCTACAGCTATAACTTCTGCGATTACCGTTTCCTCTATCTTTACTGGTTCTGGCTTAGGTTCTGGAATTACTACAGCAATTGGCTCTTCTATAATTACCTCTGCTACTGGTGTTTTTTCGACCTTCCCTGTTGGTTTTGAATTTTTGGAAAGATCAATTTTTCCCATAATCTTCAAGCCTCCAACTTTAGATCTTTCAATTATTGGCTCAACCACAAGAGGTGCAGGCTCTTCTATTTTTTCATCCTGCTTTTCTTCTTTAACAGTTAATGGTTTTTTGGATGATCCTAAATCTTTAATAAAAAAAGTATCCTCCTCTAAATCTTCGGCAAGTGGCTTAGGCTTGGCTGGAACAGTTTCGAGAACTTGATCTCGATCGCGTTTCATCTGAACCTCAATAGTTTTTGACTGATCCTTTGTTTTTTTGTCCGATTGAAAATCCTGCAACAGGATTTCATAGGTTGCTTGATCAAGTTTTGATGTAGGCTTGGTGTCTTCTAATTTCACACCTTTCTTTTGCAAATGCTCCACAATAGTGTGCACACCTACGCCTAATTCTCCAGCCACTTTGGCTAACCTATATGATTTTTCTTCTGGCATCTTCTATTCTGTCCCTTTTTTTTAATCGTCTTATTATAAAAAACTAACAGAAGGACGCATTTCCTTATATGGCCATAGTCCTTCGGTTTAATTTACTCGTGTTCATATTCTTCATTGGCAGAGTGGTAAATAAAATCAAAAATCTTAAAAATACATTACCACTTAACCTTTAAATCCTAATTGAATTCTGCTTCCAATATTTTCTTAATCTCTACAATGGTTTCTTCTTCCAATTCAGTTCGTCGAACTAAATCTTCGTTCGATACTGCTAAAACACTTTTCGCGGTATCTAATCCAATTGTTTTTAATTCCTCAATAATCCACTCATCTATCTCATCAATAAACTCTTCTAAGTCTACATCATATTCTTCCGTCGAATCTTCACGATACACATCTATTTCGTATCCTGCTAATTTTCCTGCTAATTTTATGTTAAATCCACCTTTACCAATAGCCAATGAAACCTGATCGGAAGGTAAATAAACAGCTACTCGCTTGGTTGCCTCATCAATATTTATGGATGAAATTTTGGCTGGATTTAGTGCCCTAGTTATAAAAAGTTGTGTATTGGTAGTATAGTTTATTACGTCGATATTTTCGTTGCGCAATTCACGAACTATTCCATGAATTCTTGAACCTTTCATCCCAACACAAGCTCCCACCGGATCAATACGATCATCGTAACTTTCAACAGCAACCTTTGCTCTTTCGCCTGGCTCACGAACCACCTGCTTAATTGTAATTAATCCATCGAGTATTTCTGGAACTTCCATTTCGAATAGGCGTTCAAGAAACAATGGAGCTGTTCGTGATAAGATGATTTTAGGTAGAGCATTATTCATTTCCACACGCAGAACGATAGCTTTTAAAGTGTCGCCTTTTTTATAAAAATCACGTGGTATCATTTCTCCTTTTGGTAAAAGCAACTCATTGCCTTCATCATCTAATACCATTAGCTCTTTCTTCCAAATTTGGTAAACTTCTCCGCTTATAATTTCCCCAACTCTGTCCTTATATTTTTTATAAACTTCGTCTTTTTCTAACTCGAGTATTCTTGAAATTAACGTTTGACGCGCGGTTAATATTGATCGCCGACCAAATGCCTCCATCGTAACTTCCTCATAGGTCTCTTCATTTAATTCAAAATCAGGTTCCATCTTTCGAGCATCAGTAAGCGAAATTTCAGCAATTTCATTTTCAACTTCCCCATTATCCACTATCAACCTGCGTTGATAAATTTCAACATCTCCGGTTTTGTCATTCACAATGACATCAAAATTGCTATCGTCTCCATAGCGTCGTTTTAACATACTTCTAAAAACATCTTCCATAACACGAATCATCGTGGCACGGTCAATATTCTTAAACTCCTTGAACTCCGAAAACGATTCAACTAATCCAATTCCTAAACTCATCTTTTTTACGCTTTAATTAAATGATATTATTATGCTTGCTGTTTTTATATTCTTAAATTCTATTTGCTCGCATTTAGTTTCTTTTTTCGAAACCAATACGTCTAAATTAATTTTATCGCCCTCAATGGCAATTAGTTTTCCTGTTAATTTTTGATCATCCAAAGTTTCAACTGCCAATTGCCTTCCGATGTGCTTTGTATATTGCTTTAACATTCTTAATGGACTTTCAGCTCCTGGCGACGCCACTTCAAATATAAAATAATCCATATCCTCCTCTTCGCCACTTTCATCCAATTGCTTCGATATATACCTGCTAATCATCCCACACCGCTTAATGGTAATTGGCTCTATTCCATCAACCACCACACAGTATTTACTCGAACCCGATCTATGCTCAACCTCTACCAAAAACTCATCCGATCCCTCAAGGAAATCTTCTGTCCATTCTTTTAATTTAACAATAAGATTAACCATATTAAATAAAAAAGGGGAAATTATCCCCTCTTGTACTTCCTCTATTTCGAGTGCAAATATAGCGCTTTATTTAAGTAATACAAAAGAGAATTTGAATTATATACAGTCTTTAATCGTAATATCCCTAATTTATTTTATTTATCTTCCAGTTTTTGCCATTAAAATCAAATTCATCATTTAATGTTTTGCCCAACATTGCTTTAGCTATAGGCGATTCGCGTGAAATAACCATAACCAACGCGTCATTCAATTCTATTTTTCCTATAGCTACAGCTATAAAATAATGCATACCATTGGCCTCCACCAACGATCCTGCTTTTATAAACGGAACAGGCGTTAAATTTATGCCTTCTAATTTATGCCATTCAGCATTTGCTTCTAAAAGCTGCCTTGCATACATATCCCTATCGCGATGCCCCATTGCTCTTCCCGTTTCATATTTATCTCCAGCACTGCTCTTCTCTTCGCCGTTAGCTGCATTCTGAGCTGCATTCATCGCATGCTTAGCGGTTTCTATACGCAAAAGAATTACCTCTTGACATGCTTTATATAAATCAGCTTTAAACTCCATTTTGAATGGCATAAATTCAAATTTATAAAAAAAATTACAAAAAATGAATCATTCGAAAAAAATGAATAAAATCACG
>CANMPY010000160.1 GCA_947499775.1 Bacteroidota bacterium
TGCTCCTGTACCTGTTCCGCCACCCATTCCGGCAGTAACAAAAACCATTTGAGTATTTACGCCAAGGGCATCAATAATTTCTTTAATGCTTCCTTCTGCAGCCCTTTTTCCCACATCTGGGTTAGAACCAGCACCGCGGCCCTCTGTAAGTTCATTTCCAATTTGTATTTTATTAGGAATCGGACTCGCGTCTAAGGCTTGTTGGTCGGCATTACAAATAATAAAATCAACCCCCTTGATTCCCTCCCGAAACATATAATTTACGGCATTGCCGCCACCACCACCTACACCTATTACTTTTATAATTGATGATCTTTCTTTTGGAAGTTCTACTTGAAAATTAGCCATTGTTCAGTTTTATTTTTGTTTAATGTCATTAAAATCATCATCGGTTAACCATTTTTTAAAAACGTTAATATCGAATAATCGAAATGGTGATTTTGGTTTCTCTGTAGAAGGAGTTTCATCCTCTTTAATTAAATTTTCATTGATGAGTGCATCATTCAATCCTTTCATAACAAGGCCAATGCCTGTTGCATAAATGGGGCTATTTACTTCATCCACCATTCCTTTGGCTAAATGCTCGTTAGGATATCCAACTCGTGCATCTAATCCTGTTACCAAAGAGGCTAAATGGGTAATATGCTTAAGCATTGATCCACCTCCTGTTAACACAATACCTCCAGCAAGTTTCTTTTCAAGCCCTGAAGATTTTATCTCAAAATAAACGAGCTCTAAAATTTCTTGTAGTCTTGCCTGTATAATTCTTGAAAGATTTTTAACTGAAATTTCTTTTGGTTCTCGACCTTTTAAACCAGGAATGGTGATTATTTCATTATCGGCCGCTTCGCTTGAAAGTGCCGAACCAAATTTTGTCTTTAAGGCTTCCGCATGATTCTTCATTACATTACACCCTTCTTTAATATCCTCGGTAATAATGTTGCCTCCATAAGGAATAATGGCTGTATGGCGTATTACATTATCATGAAATATAGCCACATCAGTGGTTCCTCCGCCTATATCAACCAATACAATACCAGCCTCCATTTCTTCGGGGCTAAGTACCGAAATGGCTGAAGCCAAAGGTTCAAGGGTAAGATCAGTAACCTTTAAACCTGTTTTTTCAACGCATTTATAAATATTTTTTGCTGCTGCTATTTGCCCTGTAATGATGTGAAAATTTCCTTCAAGTTTTACCCCTGACATTCCTATAGGGTACAAAATTCCAGGTTCATCATCCACTTTATAATCCTGTGGTATAACATGTAAGATTTTATCGCCAGGTTTTACCGCAAGTTTTTGCATGTCGGCCTCCAAACGATCTAAATCCTCTTGGTTTATTTCTTTTTCCGAATCATTACGTATTAACATTCCGCCATGTTGAAGGCTGTTAATATGAGCTCCAGCAATGCCCACCTGAACATTTTTTATATTTACATTCGCTTTTTCTTCAGCCATTTTAACTGCTTCCGAAATTGCAGCTACCGTTCGGTCAATGTTCGATACAACCCCACGTGTAACGCCTCCATTGGATGGCACTTTGCCAATACCAAGTATATCTACTTTGCCAAATTCGTTTGAGCGGCCCACAATAGCACATATTTTGGTGGTTCCTATATCGAGTCCTACTACAATTTTTTGGTTATTCATTATTTACAGATTACTTGTCCTTTATATTTTAAATTAATCGATTTATACTTGTCCCACCCAATCTTACTTAACCCTTTTTTATAGAAAAGGTCTAGCTTATTAAACTTCATTTCTAGATTGTTAGTGTCACCTAGTATCACTTCATGAACCCCTATTGTAGGGACAAATGAAATGTCTTGATTTTCACTCACAAATAACTGCTGAATTTGGTCTTTCCAAAAGCTATTATTATTCACAAACCTTACTATACAGTAGATTTTTCTGTCTATTTTATCGTTCATAAATCCTGTAGCAGGAATGACATTTGGGGAAAAATTGGATGAAAGTGGAATTTTTACGCCATCATCACAGATATAATATCCTAATTTTGATACAGGCATAACCCTTAAAATTGGGTTGCGTTCGGTTATATCTACCTTTAAAATACCAGACATTCCTAGATATATTTCAGCTTTTTTTATAGTTGAATACGCCAATAATTTTTTTTCCATAGCATTGAAATTTAACATATTACTTGATTTTCCAATCAAATTTTTGCTGCCTAGTGGCATTCCAAGTATTTTATAAATATTAGCCTCGTTTAAAAGGGGTTGTTCGGTTTCATAATTGAATTTAAAACGAACTTCATTGCAAATATCGTGTTCGTTGGTTTTAGTTGCCAATAAATACAGCGAAATAAGCACTATTGGAATTGATAGTACAAAGAGCAATTTTCCTATGTTTATTTTTTTGCTCATGATTCTAAAAGGATTTTTATTGGGTGTATCATGGTGTCAATATCGCCTGCTCCCATCGTTAAAATAAGTGTAGGTTTCAATTCAGTTAAAAGAGGTAATAATTCCTCTGATTGAAGAAGAAATTTTGAAGGGCTGGTAATATTTTTATGAATTATTGACGAAGTTATGCCCTCAATTGGCAATTCACGAGCTGGGTAAATATTTAGAAGTATGGAAACATCAAGTTGGCTTAAACTTTTGGCAAAATCGTCGGCAAAATCCTTAGTTCTGCTATAGAGATGTGGCTGAAATATTCCGGTTATTTTTTCATTTGGGTAAAGCATTTTTACCGATTTAATAAAAGCTTCTATCTCAGTAGGATGGTGAGCATAATCATCGATAAAAATAAAATTAGGCTGATTCGAAATGTATTCAAATCGTCTTTTTACGCCTTTAAATTCTTTTAATCCTTGAATAATTTTCTCCTTGGGTAGCTTTAAATGCAGGCAAACTGCTATAGCAGCTATGGAATTTTCAATATTATGTATACCTTGAATTCCTAATTTAAGGGAGGTCCATTTTTCGGTATTACTCTCAAAATCAAATGTAAACCACCGATCTTTGATAGCGATATTAGTGGCTCTATAATCGCCCGATTCAATTCCATATCGAATTATTTTTGCATCAAGATTTGATGGACATTCTAGGCCATCCTTTAAAAACAAAGTCCCGTTTTTCTTAATTTTATTTATGAAATCGAAAAATGATTTTTTAAGTTCTTCACCTGTTTCATAAATGTCGAGATGATCCTCGTCCATAGATGTAACAATAGCTAAATTTGGACTTAAAGTTAAGAAAGAGCGATCGTATTCATCGGCTTCGGTAACTGTAGTTGGCAAATTTTCGGATGTATTCGTATTGATATAATTGCTACCTAAATTACTGCTTATGCCCCCTAAAAAAGCGGCAAATGGCAGGTTGGCATAGTGTAGTAAATGTGCAATAAGACAAGAGGTAGTGGTTTTGCCATGCGTGCCTGCAATCGATATATTGAAACTATTTTCGGTAATTAATCCTAAAAGTTGAGAACGTTTGTAAAGTGTAAACTCTTTAGCTTTAAAATAATTCAGTTGTGGACTATCGAAGGGAATAGCCGGTGTATAAATTACTTGAGTGGATTCTTTATTAAATTCAGTTGGAATGCTATCGATAGAATCAATATAATTAATAGGCATACCTTCTTTTTCTAAAGCTACGCATAATTCTGAACGAACCCTATCGTAGCCTGAAACATCATGCCCTACTGATTTTAAATATCTGGCAAGCGCGCTCATTCCTATTCCACCAATGCCCAATAAATAGAATTGTTTTATAGATAAAATTTGAGCGTTACTTATTTGATGCATTCTATAATATTTTACGCTAATTTGTTATGTAAAAGTAATTTGTCTACTTCATCTACAATGGATTTGGCAGCATTTGGTTTGGCTAATTTCATAATATTGGTAGCAAATTCATCGGCCAAAGATTGATCATTTAATAGGGTTGTAATGGCTAACCACATCTCGGCATTTGCGTCTTTATCCTTTACTAATAATGCAGCGTTTACATTTACCAATGCCATTGCATTTTTTGTTTGATGATCTTCGGATACATTGGGTGATGGTACCAAAATAATCGGTTTGCCTACCACGCACAATTCACTTATAGCAATAGCCCCCGCTCTTGAAATAATAAGATCGGCTGCGGCATACACTTGTTCCATATTATCGATAAATGGGGACACATTCCCGTATTTTGGTTTATGTATTGGGACATAGTTTTTGCCAGTTTGCCAAATAATTTGGATGCTATTATGCTCAAGTTTTTCGAGCAAATGGTCAATAGCTAAATTAATGGTTTTTGCACCTAAACTTCCCCCTACCACTAAAAGTGTTTTTTTATCTGCATCTAGGTTCAATGCCTTAATACTTGACAATTTTGAAGGGAGATTTAGTATAGATTGCCGAATTGGGTTACCCGTAAATGCACACTTTGCTTTAGGAAAAAATTTTTGAGCATTTTCGAACCCAAGGCATATGGTATTTACCTTTTTGCCTAATAGCTTATTGGTAACACCAGCATAACTATTTTGTTCTTGTATAAGTGTTGGAATTTTTAACCAGCAGGCTACTTTTAGAAGTGGGCCGCTAGCAAATCCACCTGTACCAATTACAACATCGGGTTTGAAATGTTTTAGAATTCGAAAACAAACATATAAGCTAGAGATTACCTTTATGGGAAATAAAAGGTTTTTGAAACTTAATTTTCTTTGAAACCCTGTAATCCAAATACCATGAATTTTATAGCCTGCAGCTGGAATTTTTTCCATTTCCATTCTGTCATTTGCCCCTACAAATTCAATAATGGCAGTTGGATTTCTTAATTCAATTTCTTTTGCAATAGCAATGGCAGGAAATATATGTCCACCAGTGCCTCCTCCAGATATTAAAACTCTATGCACTTTCAATATTCACCTCCTCCAATGGTTGTGTTTTAGGTTCATTTTCTTCTTCTTCGATATATCGACTAACACTTAAAATTATTCCAAAAGCTAAACTCGTAAAGAGCGTGGATGTTCCTCCCATACTTACAAGAGGTAAAGGCAATCCGGTTACCGGGAAAATATTAACCGCAACGCCCATATTTATAAACGCTTGAATTACTAAACTAAAAGCCAGTCCTACGGCCAATAATGCTCCAAATGCTTTTGGACTTTTGATTACAATTAAAACACAGCGGAATAAAAAAAACAGGTATAAAAAT
>CANMPY010000161.1 GCA_947499775.1 Bacteroidota bacterium
CTAGTTTTCGGTTTGGGAAAGTGCTTTCTTCCAACTAAATTTGTTCTGGGTTGAAAGCTTGTCGGCTCCGATGTCGGCACCCAATATATCCGTAACCGTTAGCAGTAACCGTTCGACCACGCACCAAACAATCAAAATTATGATTAAATTTGTAAAGTTAAAAGAATTAATCATGCCTGAATTGGTTATTAAATACAAAAACAAGAAAACCTTGGAAGCCTTGAAAGACTTTGCAAAGTATTTCGAATTTTCCCTGGTTACCCCTCAAGTCATTTCTAAAGAAAAATCTATCAAAAGTAATGGTGTTAAGATCGTTCCTGCTGATAAAACAATTAATACTTCTGAACTTGAGACAATTTTCTCCAACAAAAATCTTGATGCAAAACAACTCCGGTTGTTATTATGCAGACAGACCTACTAAACGACTCACACTTTTCAACTGTGATTTGCCCATTAACAACAAATGTTAAGTCTGAGATGGAATTATTGAGAATTCATCTTAAAAAAGGACAACTTGATGAATTGAGTGATATTTTAATTGACCAAATGAGAGCCATTGACAATAGAAGATTAATAAAGCAAATAGGAAATCTGAATATGGAACAGAAATCGAAACTAAAGAAGAACATTCAAATCCTATTAGACCTTTGAGGTAGCTACCATCGAAAATTTGTTTTGGGCAAAGTGTTTGATGTATCCCAAGCCGCATAGCCTCTTGACAATGGCAGATGGAAGTATTTTTTTTGAAACCGGAAATAAATATGAATACAAGCAAACCAAAATTTAATAATGTAGACGAATACATTGGTGCATTTCCATCTACGGTGCAAGCAGCATTGAAAAAAATCAGGTCCGCGATTAAAAAAGCTGCACCTAAAGCCAATGAACGTATTAGCTATGGAATGCCGTTTTACGAATACGGTGGCCAAGGCTACCAAGGGCGCCTTATTTATTTTGCCGCTTTTAAAAAGCATATCAGTTTATTCATAACTCCAGGGCATAGCGAAACAGTGCCCAGTGAACTAAAAAAATATCATGTTTCAAAAGCCACGTATCAATTTCCTTTAGATCAACTTTTTCCATATCACCTAATTGAAACAACGGTAATGGCAATGGTAATAGAACGGGAAATAAAAAATGTAAAAACACAATCTATCCACAAAGACATACTGGCTTACAACTGCCAACAAAACGCTAACGACAAAACCCTCTTAGATCTGCTACTACAGGAAATTAGCATAAATTTACCAAATGCGGATAACAAAATGTGGCATGGTCATCCAGTTTGGTTTCTTGACGGCAACCCTATTGTGGGCTATAATATAGAAAAACGCGGAAAAAGATTAATGTTTTGGAGCGGGGCAAGTTTTGATGAAAATGGTTTGAATATACGTGGCGAAAAGTTTAAAGACGCTTCTGTTTTCTATGCTACGGTTTCAGATATTAACACCAAAGACCTCAAAGGCTGGTTAAAAAAATCAGAAGCCATTCAGTGGGATTACAAAAACATCGTTAAACGAAAGGGCGTTTTACTGCGTTTAAAATAATAAACAATAGAAAATGACAGATATAATAATAGCAGAAGGCGTGGTGCATGAAGTGCCAGACGATTTAAGAAAAGCATTGCTTTCGAACCCAAGTGTTCTTGAAAAATGGAACCATCTAACACCTCTTTCACGAAACGAATGGATTTGTTGGGTTACAATTGTAAAAAAACCAGAAACCCGTAAAGCGCATATTGACCGACTGAATGAAGATCTTCTGGATGGAAAACGCAGGCCCTGCTGCTGGCCAGGATGCCCACACCGAAGACCAAGTGCGCAAAAATGGTTTAAATGAGTTTCTTGTAAATAGAATTTTGAAGATGCTAATAACCCTGGGGCTACATCTGATAAATGAATACCTAACTACTGGCAAACTGCCTAAATCGCAAGCCGTAAACTTAGCACGCTTGGCTAATACACCTTTCGAAAATACATGAACCGACAAACCTTGTTTTTATTAAGCCTTCTATTGCTTTTAAGTGCTTGCAATCAAAAGCACAAAAAAACCTTATCGGCACCCACTGCCTTGCTCGATCAATGGGAAATATCCGCCCCCAATAATGAAGGATTTAATGGGCCATCGTTCGAAAAATTGATACGCACATTATCCGATAAAAATCCAAAACTTAACAGTTTAACTATTGCAAGGCATGGAAGACTAATTGCAGACCAATATTTTAATACATACACGCCCGATAGCCTTCATAAAATTTGGTCCATAACAAAAGCCATCACATCTACGCTTATCGGAATTGCGGCCGACCATGGTTTACTTTCGGAAAAAGACAGTATATACACTTATCTTTCTAACTATATTCATGATAAAAATTCTTCAAAAAGCACAATCACTATTGAGCATTTACTAACCATGACGAGTGGATTGGAATGGGTTGAGTTGGGTGGACCAAAATCGTCAGGCTTTCAACTTGCCTATTCAAGCGATTGGATTGCTTTTGTCTTAAATCAGCCTCATACACATATTGCCGGTAAAGTATATACATATTCATCCGGAAACAGCATGCTTTTGGCACCAATTATTAAAAAGGCAAGCAAAATGCAAGCCAATGAATTTGCTCAAAAGCATTTGTTTCTTCCTTTAAACATAACTCAGTATCAATGGGATAAACAAAGTGAATTTTGGACAAAAACACAAAACGGCTAATTGCCAAGTGCAAAACCACCCCACCCTATTCATTATCAAAAACCATTTGCCGACTTATCGAATACCGGTTCTGGATTACGCATGCGAACGAGAGATTTATGTAAATTTGGACAGCTGTATCTTAACCAAGGAAAATGGAATGGAAAACAAATAGTAAGTCAAAAGTGGATTAAACAATCTACTCAAACCCTTCATAATAACTCATATTATGGATATCACTGGCAAGGTATTAGCCTAAACAACCATCATGGTTATTGTGCATCAGGATTTGGGCTTCAAAAGATTTTTGTATTTCCCAAATTCGATCTTGTTGTGGTTATGACCCAACAGCACTATCAAACCATGCCAGAGGGAGAAAAATGGACCAAACAGTTTTTAATAGAACTGCTAGAAACCATTGATAACTAATAAAAATTAACCCTTTAACTGAACCTATAATGAAAAAATTATTTTTCAGAGGGCAAGTACTGTATATGCATACATTTTCTGCATGGCTTATGGCGAAGTATGCGGCAAAACCCTAACCCAATAATGAGAATAATTGATTCAAATTGGGAAAATTATTTTATATATAAAAATATAAGATATTGATTGTAAAATATTTAATTTTTTGGAACACTTATTTCTGTTAATAATTTAACAAATCTGAATAAGCTAAAATTAAATTTATGACAATTATGAAAACTAATTACATTTATCAAAATTTAACAAAGGCAATTTTACTTTTGTCTTTTAGCATTATTTATTTCCAATCACAAGGCTTATCAAGGTATTGGGTATCTTCGGGCAGCGGGGATTGGAACAGCACTAACAACTGGGCCTCGTCTTCAGGGGGGGCATCTGGGCAATCGGTCCCCACATCGGGAGATAACGTATTTTTTAACAGTTCGGGGGTAGGTTCATGTGCGTTAAATGCCACGGTTTCTGTTTCATCCATTACAATTTCCTCGGGATACACTGGCACAATTACCCAAAATACAGGAATAACCATAAACGTAAGTGGCCTTTTCAGCCAAGCCAGCGGAACCTTTACTGGGGGAAATTCTAATATCACATTTGGTGGTGGCTTTACCCAAACAGCAGGAACATTTACCTCTACTTCCGCTATTTTTTATGTATCAGGTAATTGGACAAAAACTCAATCAGCTGGAACATTTACCCATAACAGTGGTACAGTTTATTATCAAGGAACGTCAAGTGATATGAATATTTATCTCACTGAAACCTTTAATAATTTATATATTAATTTAACAACAGGCAATACCCTAACTATTGGCGCTGATGATGTAGTTAAGACGATAGGAACACTTACGCTTTATGACGGTTTAACCTCCTATACTTCAACTCCGGGCTATTTCGAAGCCCAGGGAAATGTAACTGTAAGTGCTTATTATGATGGGGGCAATCAACCATTGAACTTTACGGGAACTTCTGCTCAAACTTTTAATTTAACAGACGGTACGCTAAGATTTAATTCGGATATTACAATTAACAAAACCTCAGGAACTGTAACCTTGGCATCCAACCTAACGTTAGATGGCTCCAATGAAGACCTTTATTTACTCTCAGGCACTCTCAATCTCAATGGATATACGGTTGATGTCTTTTATTCCTATAATTATAACACCTACATTTATGGTCCTACAGGAGCCAGCACTACCTTCACGGTATCCGGAACGGGTTCCTTAAAAGGAAGGCATTTTTCACAAATTGCTGGAACAACCACTTCCACATTTGCTATTAGCTCTACGTCAACGTTTTATGTTTATTCATCCTTTACACTAGCTACCGGAACATTTACTTCCAATACCGCTACAGTTACGATCGTTGGCAATTTTATTTTAAATGGGGGTACGTTTAATGCCACTTCCGGTACCATGAGCTGTTCGGCCGAATGGAACCGTGCATCAACAGCCACCTTTAATCACAACAGCGGAACGGTAATTTTTGTGGGGGCTACAACCAGCTCTACCATAAGCTTAACGGCTATAGGAACCGAAACCTTTTATAATTTAACGATTAATAAAGATGGAGGCGCTGAACTAGCCATCGCTTCACAGGATACCTTTAAAATTTTAAATAATTTGATCTTAACCAATGGAATTGTCAATGCTACATCTACATTTGGTGCCTTGCGGGTGGAAGGCAATGTAACGGTGGGCAGCGGGTGGGATGGAGGAAACGAGCCTTTGTTTTTTACCAATACCAATAATCAAAATTTTGATTTAACCGGGGCCTCAGCACTCTTAAGTTCGGACATTATCATCAAAAAACAGTCTGGTACAGTTACCCTTCTTTCAAACCTAACGTTGAATGGCTCCAATGAAGATCTTTATCTGCTTGCCGGAACGCTCCAGCTTGGAGGATACACGGTTGATGTCTTTTATTCCTATAGCT
>CANMPY010000162.1 GCA_947499775.1 Bacteroidota bacterium
GGCGTTTGTGGTAAAGTGGCTAATTGAGTAACGTTTGCCTCGTTTTTTTCAGAGTTGTTATCTGAAAATAAGCGTGATAGGGAATAATTGATATTAAAAAAATCGAATCCTGTTTTTTTTGAAAAAAATTGAAGACCTACTATTAGTAAACCCAAACTGGCTAATACGGCAAAAACTTGTGAGCTTATATTCACTTTTTTGGCAATATTTTCCCTTTCAAATCTTCCCATATCGTTTTCAAAACAAAAATATTAAAAACAGAGTATAAACCAAATAAAGTTTTGCCTATTGACGTATTAATGGCTATTTTTTGCCAATCAATTGACAATATTGCTCGAGTTGGAGGGCGATGGTGTCCCAACTGAATTTTTCTGTTGCAATTTTCTGACCCTTTGATCCAGTGGTTTCTCGCAATGGCTGCGATAGGAGTAATTCAATTACTCTTGAGGCGAATCCTTCGGGGGTGATTTCTAAAAAAACACCCTCGCTATTTTGTATTTCCAATCCTTCAAACCCAATAGGGCCACTAACTACCGGAATACCCATAGCCATAGCTTCGAGTACTTTATTTTGAGTTCCTGCTCCTATTCGCAGTGGAGAAACAACTATTGAAGCATTTTGATAGATCGTTTTTAATTCGGGAACAAACCCTGTAACTGTAATATTATTCGATTTTAATTCTGATACAGACTTAACAGGACGCTGTCCGGCAATAATAAATTTGATATTGGGAAACCTTTTTAAAATCGATGGAAATATGTCTTTAACAAAATAAAGAACTGCATCGATATTAGGAGCATAGTCCATATTGCCCGTAAACAATAGTGTGTCCTGAAGTGAATAGTCGTGTCCGACAGATTTATAAGTTTCTAAGTCTACTCCATTTCTTAAAAGTTTTAGAGAAGTAGCTTGGTGCTCCTTTATCATATAATTTAAATCCTCGATAGAGCAAACAAGGTTTAAGTTATATTTCTTTATTATTTCACCTTCATAGCGGTAAAGTCTTTTATATTCTATTTTTTCAAAAAATCGCTTTATTATATTGTGTTGGTTATTAAGTCGCCGTAGCCAATATAAAGAAAAAGCATCAGGCAAATCCAATAGTTTTGGTACGTTTATATCAGTTGTAAATTGAGCCATTCTTAAATGTTGTGTATGAATGGCGTCTACTTCATTTTCTGAAATAAAATTTTGAATTAAGCGTTTCATTGACCTGTTTTTAAAGTAAGCCACCTGAAAAGGGATATTCGAAAAAAGGGCAAGCAAACAATTGAGGTATGATTTCCACTTAGGAAGGTTAATGATGTGAATTTTTGTAAATATTTTTTTTAATTCATTAATGTAAGTGTAATCTTCCTCCGATTCGGCAAAGGTTATTAGGTGCAATTCATGAGCAGTCGAAAGGCGTTTGGTTAAATTGTAAATTTTTAACTTGTCGCCTCTAAAAGGCGGGTAAGGAACCCGATTGGCTACAAATAAAATCTTCATTGATTGTAATTTTGAAACGGCAAAAGTAATTAAAAGAATAAGCGAGTTAGCGATAAATTTATGCCAAGTTTTTATAATTAACTAAATAGGTTCTGGATAAAAAAGATATTAATAGCTTAAGAATTTGCAGCTCTTTTATAACTGATTTTGACCTCATTTTTTTTAAGTAAATAGAAATGAGAATTTGCTTTTTTTCTTCTTAAAATCCTTTAACTTAATCTTATCTTTGCGCCTTAGATAGGAATTAGTAAAAGGTGGAGTTTGTTTTTTAATAACTCAGTCGTAGCGCTAAACTTAATACAAATAATTGTCAATGAAAACAAAATTAAACTCAATACAATCAGCCATTGAAGATATAAAAAACGGCAAATTGGTTATTGTTGTGGACGATGAGAATCGAGAAAATGAGGGAGATTTTTTAACGGCAGCTAGCAATGTTACGCCCGAAATGGTTAATTTTATGGCCCGTGAAGGACGTGGACTTATCTGTGTTCCACTTTCGGAGGAGCGCTGTAAGGATTTAGATCTTGAATTAATGGTGACCAATAATACCGATCATCACCGAACCGCATTTACGGTTTCAGTAGATTTATTAGGGCATGGCTGCACAACAGGGATTTCGGCCCATGATCGGTCAAAAACTATACAAGCTTTAGTTAATGTTAATACTAAGTCGGATGAATTAGGTAGACCTGGACATATTTTTCCCTTAATGGCTCGTTCCGAAGGAGTTTTAAGACGTGCAGGCCATACAGAGGCGGCTATTGATTTAGCACGATTAGCAGGATTGCCACCGGTTGGATGTATCGTTGAAATATTAAATGAAGACGGAACCATGGCAAGGCTCCCTGATTTGTTTAAAGTTGCTAAAAAATTTGATCTTAAAATTATTTCAATCGAACAGCTTATTAAATACCGATTAGCACAAGAAAGCCTCATAAAAAGGATAATTTCTGTGGATTTGCCTACCGAATACGGTAATTTTGAGTTAGTTGCTTATAAACAAATCAATACCGATCAGGAACATATTGCCTTGATAAAAGGAGTGTGGAATGAAGATGAACCCGTATTGACAAGAGTACATTCGTCGTGCCTAACCGGCGATGTTTTTGGAAGTTGTAGATGTGATTGTGGTCCACAATTGAGTGCAGCTATGGAAATGATTGAAAAAGAGGGGAGAGGAGTGATCGTTTATATGAATCAAGAAGGCAGGGGTATAGGATTAATAAACAAGTTGAAAGCTTACAAATTGCAAGAGCAAGGATTAGATACCGTAGAAGCTAATTTGCAATTAGGCTTTCAGATGGATCAACGCGAATACGGAATTGGCGCACAAATACTTAGAGATTTAGGTGTTAGTAAAATGAGATTGATGAGCAACAACCCACAAAAGCGAACTGGCCTAGTTGGGTATGGTCTTGAGATTGTAGAAAATGTAGCTATAAAAATTACGGCTAATAAACATAATCAAAAATATTTAGATACTAAACGCGACAAAATGGGTCATGATTTATAAAGAAAGCAAGGGGATTAAAACAATTCTAAAATAATATTAACTAAACTTTTCTGCGATTTGGAGCTTTGATTTTTTTAGAAAATTCAGAAATACAACCAACGCATTTACCTTTTAACACATAATAAAAATTTAAAAACAAATGATTTCACTAAGTAATTTTTCCTTTGAGTTTGGAGGGAGATATCTATATAAAGATGCTGATTGGCATATAAAACCAAAAGAGAGGATTGGCCTTGTTGGCAAAAATGGGACAGGCAAAAGTACCTTATTGAGAGTGTTGACAGGTGAATACCCATTGCGAGAGGGTGGTTTTAGTAAATTGAAATCCTTATCAATAGGATTTTTAAATCAAGACCTATTATCATTTCAGAGTGATGAGCCAATAGTAAATGTAGCTATGCAAGCCTTCGAAAGGCAATTGTACTTAGAGGGTGAAATTGAAGCCCTATTGAAAATAGTTGAAACGGATTATTCGGAAGAAAACTTGCATAAACTTGGCGAAATGCAAGAAGAATTTTTGCATAGCGATGGATATGATATTCGTTACAAGACCGAAGAAATATTAGAAGGACTTGGTTTTAGTACCACAGATTTAACCAGACCTTTGTCTGAATTTTCGGGAGGTTGGCGAATGCGGGTTATGTTGGCTAAAATGCTATTGATGAAGCCACAATTACTCATGCTCGATGAACCGACCAATCACTTGGACTTGCCGAGTATTGAATGGCTTGAAACCTATCTTACTGGTTACGATGGTACTGTTATTTTAGTGTCGCATGATAGGTATTTTCTTAACCGAATGGTTACGAAAATAGTAGAAATAGCCAACCAGAAGATTTATCAATATACTGGAAATTTTGAAGAGTATCTGGAACAAAAAACTGAACGTGACGAGTTGCAAACCCGTCAATATGATAATCAACAAGATTATATTCGGCAGCAGGAGCGATTTATTACAAGGTTTAAAGCCAAAGCAAGTAAATCAACTTTGGTGCAAAGCCGCGTAAAAATGTTGGACAAATTAGATTTGGTTGAGGCTGTTGTTCACGATAATTCTAAAATTAATGTAAGGTTTAATATTCTTAAGGAACCTGGTAAGGTTATTTGCGAATTTAAAAATATAAGTAAATCCTACGGCCCAATCGATATCTTACATAAGTCGAATGCGCTTTTGAATAGAGGAGACCGTATTGCCCTAATTGGTGCAAATGGGAAAGGAAAGAGTACCTTATTGCGAATTATTGCAGGTGTAGAAAGCTTTGCCGGTGAACGCGTTATGGGTTACAATTTAATTCAATCTTTTTATGCGCAGCATCAATTAGAGAGTCTCGATTTGGAAAATGATGTATTACAAGAATTGGCGAGTTTTGCTACTAATAAATCTGATGGTGATTTAAGAGGACTTTTAGGTGGATTTTTATTCCAAGGTGATGATGTATTTAAAAAAATAAAAGTATTGAGTGGTGGTGAAAAAGCAAGGGTATCCTTAGCTAAGATGGTTACAACTGGTGCTAATTTTTTAGTTTTAGATGAGCCAACCAATCACTTAGATATGCAGAGTATTGACATACTGATAGATGTATTTAATAGCTATGCTGGTAGCTTTATTGTGGTGAGCCACGATAGGCATTTTGTTAGTCAAATAGCAAATAAAATTTGGTGGATTGAAGATAATCAGATTAAGGAATATCCCGGCACCTATGCCGAATTTGAACCTTGGAATCAGCTTAGATTAAAAAATAAGCCAACTGGGAAAACGATTGTAAAAGAAACGGTTACCGTGCATACCAAACCAAAGGTTGAAAATTTGCCACATCGCGATACTTTGGTAAAATCGTTGCAAAAGCAAATAGATGGATTAGAATCGGAGATTACAATATTAAAAGAAAAGATTGATAGCCATGAATCTGAAATGACTAAGGAATCAATTTATACCAACGCCATAGAATTGAAAAATATATCCCAAACTATTAATTCTTTTAAACGCGAGTTGGTATTGAAAGAGCAGGAATATGAAACCGCTTTTGAAGAATTGCTCGGATTGGAATAATTGCCGTTAATTAATAGGTAAAA
>CANMPY010000163.1 GCA_947499775.1 Bacteroidota bacterium
GGAAGTTATGGAGAATCTGTTTGGAACTAAAATTAGGTCTTTACGCGAAGCAAGTGGAATACTTCAACGCCAGGTAGCATATCATTTGGATATTGACTCCCCTATGCTAAGTAATGTTGAACGAGGAGAGCGCAAAGCAAGCCGTGAATGGATTCCAAAACTAGCTTAACTCCTGCACGCCGATGAAGATGAATTGTTGACCGCTTGGCTTGCAGACCGTATTCAAGAGCTTGTTCAGGATGAAAAAATGGCAAAAGAAACTATCAAAATAGTGGCAAATAAAATGGGATTAAAAGTTAAATAATGAAACAAGGTAATTTACAAATATATACAACCCAAAAAGGCACTGAAGTCCAATTGAAGTTGGAAAATGAGACCTTATGGCTAGACGCACATTTCATTGCTGAAATATTTGATGTTCAGCGTCCAGCGGTAGTTAAACACATAAAAAACATATACAGCTCGAGTGAATTAGACCAATTTTCAACGTGTTCCATTTTGGAACAGGTTGCCTCTGACAGGAAAAAACGCAAAATGAACTTTTACAATCTCGATATCATTCTATCAGTGGGTTATCGAATCAACTCAGTAAAAGCCACCCAATTCCGCCAATGGGCAACAAAACGATTAAAAGACTACTTGATTGAAGGTGTAGCTATTAATGAAAAACGCTTGGCGCAAAAAAATAAGGAAATACAAGTGCTCCATGATGGCATTCGGATTCTTAGCAGGGCAATTGAGGATCAAGCCGCCAATAGTGAAAACTACGCCTTGTTGCATCAATTCAGCGTGGGTTTACAACTCCTAGACGACTACGACCATGAGTTGCTTGACACAAAAGGAAACCACACTACGAAAGCTGAATATCCTGCCATGGCTGAATAAATCAAATGCGTGTTGAATTCAAATCTGATGTATTTGGCAGAGAAAAGGACGGTGGGTTTGACAGTGCAGTGAATCAAATTAGGCAGGGTTTTGGCAAACAAGATGCCTACCCTTCCATTGAAGAAAAAGCAGCCATGCTACTTTATCTTGTAGTAAAAAATCATGCCTTTGTTGATGGAAATAAGCGAATTGCCGCTGCATGTTTCTTGCTTTTCCTGGAGCGGAATGAATTACTATATACAAAGTCAGGACAAACAATAATCAGTAACGAAGCTCTGGCAAGTTTAACCCTGTTTGTAGCAGCCAGCAAAGCTGATGAGATGGTAACGGTAAAGAAATTATTAATTAGTGTACTCAATAGAAATTTGAAATAATACCGAGAAAGAGGAAAATGAACCCTGCTGGTAAAAATAAATAGGAACTAAAAAATAGCAACCATTATACTTTTACTTTCCGATACAAAATCTGCTAAATATATTGGCCAATAGGTCGTCGCTCGATATTTCGCCGGTTATTTCGCCTAAATGAAATAATGATTTTCGGATATCTAATGCAATAAAATCACCAGTAAGCCCTTTGTCTAATCCCGTCATAACCTCTTCCAGCGCCAAAGCAGAATGATGCAAAGCCTCATAGTGGCGACTATTATTAACAAGTGTTTGAGAGGTTTGATTTAACTTTTCTGCATGGGTTTGTAATAATGACATTAATTCTAATATATATCCATGTTTGCCAGAAACATAACAGATGTTTGGAAATTCAAAAAAGTGCTCCATAAGACTCTTTTTATCGCATAAATCTGTTTTATTAGCTATTGGTATTATTAGTTTGTCGGATGCATTTAAAGCCTTTATTTCTTGAACTAACTCTAAGGGTGTGGTGGTATTTGCATCAAAAATATAAAGGATTAAGTCGGCCAATTTTAATTTTTCAAAGGTTTTTTCAATCCCCAACCCTTCAATTTCATTTCCAGATTGGCGAATCCCTGCAGTGTCGATGAACCGGAACACAACCCCATTAATTGCAATTGCTTCCTCAACGGTATCTCGAGTAGTGCCAGGAATACTGCTTACAATGGCCCTTTCTTCATTAAGCAAGGCATTAAGTATAGTACTTTTCCCTGCATTCGGTTTCCCGGCAATAACCGTTGCAATTCCATGTTTTAAAACATTGCCCAATGCAAAACTATCTTTTAAGGATTTAACGAATTGATGAATTTCTGATACTAAATTATATAAATGATTGCGATCGGCAAATTCAACATCCTCCTCCCCAAAATCTAGTTCCAGTTCGATAAGCGATGCAAAATCGATAAGTTGTTGTCTCAATTCTTTAATTTTACTCGAAAATCCTCCTCGCATTTGATCCATAGCCATCCTATGCGATAAAGCACTATCGGATGCTATTAAATCGGCTACTGCCTCGGCTTGCGTAAGATCTAATTTACCATTAATGAATGCACGCATGGTAAACTCGCCTGGTTTAGCAGTTTGTGCGCCTTGAACAATCAATAATTCAATTATTTTTTGTTGTATAAAATAGGACCCATGACACGATATTTCAATACTATCTTCTCCCGTATATGAATTTGGACCTTTAAAAATAGAAAGCACTACTTCATCCAACACGCGGAGTCCAGCCTCCCCTTTTCCCAAATTTGAGATAGCCTCTCCCGATTTTTCATCAGTAGGGTCGGGTGGTGTGCTAATTCTACCAAAATGAAGGGTATGACTTGGTTTATTGCTTATATCTTTTGAAAAAACAGATTGTGCAATTTCTATAGCGCGGTCTCCCGAAAGTCGGATTACTCCTATTGCTCCTATTCCTACAGGTGTGGCTAATGCAACAATTGTATTATGGCTCATCGAATATTAAAAATTAGGACTCATTGCTGATTTACTATAAAAATCGAAAATCTCATCTACGGCTTCATCTGCCGTATCTACCACTTTAAATAAGAACATATCCTTGGGGTGTATATTGTTTTCCTGCAAAAGCATAGTGTTTTTTATCCAATCTACTAAGCCACCCCAAAACGACTGACCAACCAATACGATTGGAAACTTACCAACTTTCATGGTCTGAACCAAAGTTAAGGCTTCAAATAATTCATCAAGGGTGCCAAAGCCGCCTGGTAATACGATAAAACCTTGGGCATATTTCATAAACATAACTTTGCGAACAAAGAAAAATTTAAAATTAATAAGCTTGTCATAATCAATATAATCATTTGGATATTGCTCAAATGGAAGGTTTATATTTAACCCTACCGATTTGCCTCCCGCTTGCTTGGCTCCTTTATTGGCTGCTTCCATAATACCGGGTCCCCCGCCAGTAATAATGCCATAACCAGCCTTGCTTAATTTTCCAGCAATTTCTTCACCCAATTTGTAATAGGGATTGGATTGTAAGGTTCGAGCTGATCCGAAAATTGAAACACATGGGCCTATACGAGCCAACGTATCGTATCCATCAACAAATTCACTCATAACTTTAAAAATATTCCAGCTATCTGTACTCTTAATTTCGGGCCATTGCTGCATTTCGAATGCCTTCTTTATCTTTTCATTCTGTTCGTTATTGTCTTTATTCATATGAATCTTATATTAATCCGAATTAAAATACATGTTTGTATTTCACTATGCAAAACACGATAATATGTTTTGTAATAAAAAACAAATTGTGAATGCCTTCTAGTTTGCCACTGTTTTGTATTAATGTACCTTTGTTTTCTCTTTCTAATCAAACACATGTTACTTATTTTTGACAATTACGATTCCTTTACCTATAACCTTTGCGATTATTTCAAGCAGTTAGGACAGGAATTAATAATTATCAGAAACGATGAAAAATCACTCGATGAAATAGAATTATTGCAATTTTCGGCAATCGTTATTTCACCAGGTCCTGGCATTCCTCAAAATTCAGGCATTTTACTTTCGCTAATTGAACGATGGCACAAACGTGTTCCCATACTTGGCATTTGTCTTGGCCATCAAGCTTTGGGAATATTTTTTGGGCTATCGTTGGTAAACGCCCCATACCCAATGCACGGCAAAGTTTCAACTTTAACCACACTTTTGCATACCATGTGGAACGATATAGCCAATGAAATTAAGGTATGCCGTTATCATTCGTTGGTATTAGAAAACCATGACTTATCTCAAAATAACGCCAATTGCCATAACCAAAAAATACATTCTCACCTTGAAAATTTATCAGAAGAAGAATGCTTAAATAATTACGAAACACCTATTACAGTAACAGCCTACAGTAAGGATGACCATTGCATAATGGCTTTAGCACACAAAACCCTTCCAATTTGGGGTATACAATTTCACCCCGAAGCCATATTAAGCCAATATGGGATGCAAATTTTAGATAATTGGCTAAAAGCGTTTACTTTGCATAAGCAATAGACTATTTTGACTGCAGAACAAATAATCGACTCAAACCTCTTTCCATTAAAACCGTCTGACACTGTTGCATTTGCAAGAGAGACCTTAATTTTAATGCAAATATCAGCATTACCTGTTGTTGAGAATGATATGGTAATTGGGTTTATAGAAAGTGCTTCCTTAATAAACCCTTCGCCAAAAAAGAATATTAAAGCTTTTATTAAGGTTGAATCAACTTGGCTATTAAATGAAAAACAGCATCATTATGAAGCTATTCGACTTTTTGCACAAGACCACGCACCCTGCTTGGCTATAACAAGCGAAGATACTCACTACAGAGGAATAATTTCAAAGCGAATGCTTCTGAAGTTTCTTAATCAAAGCTACACGATGCTTGCGGAAGGAAGTATTATTGAAATAGAGATGGTGGCTCGCAATTATTCGCTTAGCGAATTGAATAGCATCATTGAAAGCGAAAACTCTAAAATATTAGGCTTAACTATTTATTCCATTCCCGAATCTTCAAGAATACTAATTAGCATAAAAACAAATTCCATATTTACAGATAGAATTGTTTTATCCTTAAAACGGTTTGGTTATGATGTTACAAATACGTTTTTTAATACCCACGATATTTTTGACTCAGAAAGCAGGTATGAATCCTTTATTAAATATTTGGAAATTTAAATACAACAGCCTTGACAAAGCAACCTGTCTTTTTACTAAGCTCATCAACACTAAAATTATTCA
>CANMPY010000164.1 GCA_947499775.1 Bacteroidota bacterium
AATGAGGATAATTAAACTGGCAACAAGATTTGAAATAAAAATATAGCCTAAGCCAATTTCAGGATTATAAAAAGGAGCGGCCAAATGTTTGGAGGCCAAATGCGGCGCCCAAATCAAAAAGTAAAGATTCAGCAATACATTAATAAGCACCCATAACAATTTTAGAAGCGAAAATTTTATAGGTTTTTCCAGTTGCCGTAATAAAGCAAATGGCAAGGCACTTAAAGCATCCAAACCCAGTATCCAAACAAACCAAAGTATATATTCGGGATTGCGTTCATAACCAAGTGGAATGGCAATTTGCTTATAAAATAGTGTTCCTAAAACCAAAAAAATGGAGGTGGTCCATATCAAATTATTAAACCCCGTAGCATAGGTTTTTCCTAAGCTATGTTCATCTTTTCGTGCATAATTAAAGAATGAGGTTTCCATGCCATAGGTAAGCAGAATATTCAAAAAAGCTACCAAAGCATACACATCGGTTACAATGCCATAATCATGAGGATTGTATACGGCAGTATAAAGTGGGACTAATAAAAAGTTTATGAAACGACCGACAATGGTACTCAGTCCATAGGTTAAAGTTTGTGACGCTAATTTTTTTATGGTACCCAAAGTCGGAGGCAAAGGTATATTAAAAATTAATAGTGTCCATTAGCCTCGATAAATTGCGTTAGGCTATCCCAATAAAGCACATGCGTGTTCAAATTATTATGCTTCCCGCCTTTTATTGTCACAAATTGCATTTTAGGATTTATAAGGCTATCCGCTAATTTTTTACCGGAGATAAAGGGCACAACTCCATCCCTGGTTCCATGAAGGATAAGGATTGGATAGGTCGAATTTTTTAAATACCTATGGGAACTAAACCTTAGATGTGGGGTATAAAATACCTTTGGTACAAATAGGTTAATCAGATGTGGCATATCGTAAAAAGGCGTTTCGAGTATAAGTTTTGTTGGATTTATTTGCCCAGATAGCCATGAAGCTATACCGGTTCCTAATGAACGTCCATATAGGATTATCTCTTTCGGATTTAAGGTTTCCTTTAGCTGCGTATAACAAAACATAGCATCGTTGAATAAATTTAATTCCGAAACAACCCCTGTGCTTTTTCCATAACTTCGGTAATCAAAGGCTATCACATCATAATTAAATCGGGTAAGCTCAGAAGCTATTATACCCCAGCGCTCTAAATTACCTTTATTGCCATGAAAATAAATCAAAATTCCTTTTGGATTGTTTACCTTAAAATGCAAGGCCGACAGCGAAACATTTGGGTGCGGATGAAACGTTAGTTCAGTAAATTCAGGAATAAAATTGAATAAATGATTAGGCTTTAGCTTTACTGGTCTGAAAATTATTTTTTTGAGTATCCATTTTAAAATCATTTTTTATATGAATTAAATTTTAAAAGCGATGATATTTTTTGGGTTTTCTCTTAAAATCAATGCTGCTGTTTACACGGTCAAAATTTGAAGCATTAGAATTTAGTATTTGATTCAAAATTTCATGATACGATTCAAAATTATTCAAATTATTATGCCCTCCGTCAATGATAGGATACAAGCGCGTGCGTTCAGCATTAATAGCCGATAATTTAATGCTTGACTTAAACGGCATTAATTTATCCTTTGTACCATGAATAAGATGAATCGGGCATTTTACATATTTAATCCATTTATAGGTTGGTATTGGAAATTTTAATAAAAACGACATGGGTAAAAACGGCAAGAATCGTCCAACCGTTTTTGACATGCTGTAATAAGGGGCATCCAAAATTAACATTTGTGGATTATTAGTCGATGCTAACTTTGTTGCAAATCCCGACCCTAAAGACCTACCATACAACACAATATACTGCTCATCTACGCGCTCTTTTATTTTATCGTATACCAATTGCAAATCGTTTTTGATGCCTTGCTGAGATCGCTGCCCAGTACTTTTACCATAGCCTCTATAATCTACCATAATTACATCGTAATGGCAACGAACAAAATCGATAGCAAACTTACCCCACCCTTTAATGCTGCGGCTATTGCCTTTTAGATAAAGGACAATTCCTTTTGGCTCTTTAGCCCTAAACCTCAATATGGATAAGGATACGCCTGGTTTTATATCGAGCGTATGCTCATCAAAATCTAAATTATTGTATTGAAATTCAAATTCAGGCGATAATTTTTCTGGTTTAAAAAGAAAATAATCTTGTAAAAAATAGACCAAAGCTGCTAAGAAAATATAGATTGCTGCAAGCCAAAACAAAATACTATAAATAGAGGAAGCTAACCAAATACTCAAAATTTGAAAATTTATTATCTATACAATTATGGCAAATGTAAAGAATTAATAGCTATCGAATTGGCTAATTCGTATTTGGTAGATTAAAGCAAAAATTGCAACCCCATAGTTCTATAGCGCCTACGAAACACGCATGCTAAACCTTGCATATATGTTTCTGTGAAGCACTTCAACCCGCCTTTTGCCCAATCGCTATTGATGTCTGTTTTTATCAATCTCTTCTTATCAGTTTCTTATGTATTAATATTCCAGCACTTACCGGTATCCAATAGTAAATTGTAATTGTCATAAAACAATATCCGAAATACCATAAAAAATAATTCCAAATTGATTCCAGGTTAATTCCTTGCTTCTCTATAAAAATCCAATCATCATAAAACATATATACCCAAAAAACGATCGACAAAATTGTCAATAATATTAAATATACTTTCCATGCTATTTTGAAACTCCTTTTCATAATCAACTATTCAACTTTTATACGTGTTGTCGTCACGAAAACATATTATGTAATAGTGTTGTTTCATTTGTGGGTGTTTGTTAAATTGCCATTAACAATCTGTTTTATGCAGTTTTCATCCTATGTATGACGACTTCAAAATAGAGTAAATCTCTGAATCTTGAAAATGTCCATTAAAATAATAATTTTCGCGGAAATAGGCTTCTTTTACAAACTTATGTTTAGTGAGAATTGCAGATGAAGCGATATTGTTGGGTTCAATTATGGCCTGAATGCTATTGAAATTCAGGTTTAAAAATCCAAAATTTAAAATAACGTGAATGGCTTCATTCATCAACCCTTGCCGCCAATAGCTTGGGTGGAGCATATAGCCAATTTCAGCACGATAATTTTCGAATTCAATTTTATGAAAACCGATGGTTCCTATAATAGAATCTGAATTTTTTAAACTAATACCCCAAGCAATAGCTGTATTTGACTCAACCCCCTCTTCAATGCGCTTAATAAGCTCTTCAACCTCTGCAACACCTTTGGCTAATGGCTTTCCAATGTATTGCATGGCTTCCTTATTTGAACGAAATTGAAAAATATCCAAGGCATCGCCCTGCTTAATTTCCCTTAAGTTTAAACACTCCGTTGTAAGGATTGGAAAAGGGTTAAAGCTTACCTTTAACATGCGTGACGTATACTAAAATTCCTTATTGTTTTTGCGTAGCAATAACCATTTTAATATGGTTTTTTACGCCAATAGTCATTACATCCACAAGGTCTTGAACGCTCAGAGCAGCATCGGCTCTTAGGATAATTGTAGGTTCGTCCATTCCTGCCGATTTTTGAATTAACATCCCTTCAATGTCATCAAAACCCACTTCAGCATTATTAATAAAATAATGTTTATCGGCTGTAATAACTAATATAATTGGGGGTTTGCTCACCCGCTCACTTACTGCAGTTTTTGGTAAAAATATTTTAATAATGCTTGGATTGGCCAAGGTAGAAATAATAAGAAAAAAGAGCATCAAAAAAAACATGATGTCATTTAGAGCACCGGTTCCTACTTCGGCATGAAAGCGTCGTTTATGTCTTAGTCGCATAGGTTTACTAAATATTAGCGGGTTGGTTCCTGCAAAATATCAACAAATTCAATAACGGCTGCCTCAATTCGGAATGTCAATCGATCTACCATCATCATTAGCATATGGTATCCTGAATAGGCAAATACACCCACCACTAAACCGGCTAAACTTGTAATCATTTTTTGATACAATCCTCCTGCAACTATAGAAATACTAAAGTTATCGGTGGCTGCAATAGAATGAAATATGGTAATAACGCCCATAATAGTTCCAATAAATCCGAGCATTGGCGCTACACCAGCTATAATTCCTAAAACTCCTAAATTTTTCTCAGCTTTCGATATTTCCAAATTTCCAACATTTTCCATGCTAGCCTCAATGTCTTTTAAAGGTTTGCCAATTCGAATTAAGCCTTTTTCAACCATTCGAGAAACTGGTGTTGGATTGGTTCTACATAAATTTAAGGCTGCAGCAATATTTCCATTAACCACATTATCCTTTATGCTGGACATAAAATTTGAATTAATTTTAAATTTTTTCTTGATATTAAAGTAGCGTTCCACCATAATAAATACAGCTATAATACTGCAAAGTGCAATGGGTATCATGATAGGTCCGCCCTTAATTAGCATGTCTAAAATATTAATACCATCAACCGGAACATTAGCAACTGCTGCACTTGTAGAATCTACAGCTTCAGGATTAACCTGTAACAAAATGGATAACAACATATGAATTTTTGTTTTTAATTATATAGAACGCAAAGTTTAGGGTTTCGTATATTTTATTATTAAAATGTTATAAACAATTGTTCAAAAATGGTACATCCATGCCCAATGAAATCGAAGTCTTTTTATTTGCTTTGCTCCCTATACTGTCCAATTCATTCAACAAAATTATAGAGTGCTTTAACTTTTATACGCATCAAGAACCTCAAATTCAATAAAACCATGTTAATTTTGACACTCAAATTATTAGGGACAATCCCCAATCTATTTTTTAATAAGTTGGGCCGTTTACATAATGTGGCATTGAAATAAATAATGAATACTAATCGAATACTAATTCTTACGTATTATTGGCCTCCAAGTGGTGGTGGCGGGGTACAACGATGGATGTATTTTGCTATTTATCTAAAACGACTAGGGTGGAATCCTACCATTATTACG
>CANMPY010000165.1 GCA_947499775.1 Bacteroidota bacterium
CAAAATTTTACAGATAAACAATACACCAATAATGTATCGTTTGGGGCTTTACTAAATATGGGTTATAAATTTAAAAAGAAACACATTGTTACAATTAAAAATTTATTTAACCTAAATACAGATGATATTACCACATTAAGAACAGGATTGAGCAGTGGCGAAAATTTATATTATAACCGTTCATATAGTAATATTTACAATCAAAATAGAATATTTTCAACTCAAATAACTGGCGAACATTTACTTAATGAAAAAAAGCACAGATTAAATTGGGTTTTAAATGGAGGTGAAATATTTCGTTCTATGCCAGACTATCGCATTGCATCCTTTTCAGGTGAGGGAGCTAATAGTAATGATTACGTCATGTCAGTTAATAATAATCAGTTTTCAGCTTCATCCGGTCGATTTTATTCAAACATGAACGAGCGGATTTTTAGTGGAACGATTAATTACAGCGTACCTTTTAAATTTAAGTTTACAAAAAATGAATTTAAAGCAGGACTTTTTTCGCAGTTGCGTAATCGTGATTTTACATCACGCTATTTTACCTATTTTGGCCCATGGGGATTAACAGGAACTCCTGATAAAAATTTAGGAGAAACCAATATTAGCGAAAACGGAGTTTATATGGTTGAACAAAGTTCACCTGCCCGCGATAATTATAATGCAGTAGCTAAATTAGATGCTACCTACTTAATGATGGATACCCGATTATTCAAAGATTTCAGAGTTGTATACGGTGTAAGATATGAAAATTATCATCAAAAAATTAACACTGCAGATGGTACAAATTTGCCACTTGTAATTGATTCAACATATTCTAATTTTCTTCCATCATTAAATTTTACTTGGTCGCTTAACACCAAATCAAACTTTAGATTATCAGCAGGAAAAACAGTTAACAGACCTGAGTTTAGAGAGTTATCAGCCTTTCCATTCTTTAATTTTAACTTAAACTCAAACGTTTCAGGAAATACTCATTTACAACCATCCAAAATTTGGAATTACGATGCCCGATGGGAATTGTTTCCTAATAGTAAAGAGGTTATTTCAGTTGGGGTATTTTATAAAAAAATTACCAATCCTATTGAAATGTCTATTGATGTAACTCAAGTATCGATAAGAACCTTTGGATATGCCAATCAAAAAAGTGCTAATAATTATGGAGTGGAATTAGAATACAGAAAGTCATTTGATTTTATTACAAAAGCTACTGGTTATAAAGCCTTTGAAAACCTAATGTTCTTTACCAATTTATCATTTATCAAATCTACCATTACCTTTAATGCACTTTCAGCAGCATTAACCAACAGACCTTTACAAGGCCAATCACCTTATGTTTTAAATTCAGGATTGCAGTTTAACGATCAAAAAAGCGGCTGGGGAGCAAATATTAGTTACAATAAAATAGGGCGACGCATTTCATTTGTTGGGGCTCCAAAATTAGCAAAATGGGGTTTAGATATTTATGAAAACCCACGAACAGTTATTGATTTACAAATAAGTAAATCTTACAAAAAATGGGATTATAAACTGACTGCAGGCGATCTGCTAGCTCAAAATTTGATTTTTTATCAGGATAACAATCAGGATAATAAATATACATCAGGCTCTGATAATACTATCTTTAATTATAAAATGGGACAAACCTTTACGGCCTCCATTGCTTATAAGTTTAATTAATGTTACCTAATTTTAGGTAATCAATCTATAAATTTACAATTATATAACATGATATTAACGAGGCCGTAAAATGGCCTCGTTTTCTTTGCGGTAGAAAATCAAATATGAAAAAAATCACAAAAATCAATTTAACAATCGCACTAGTACTAATCGGATTTAGTATTGCCAATGCGCAAAATCCTTTCAAATTTTTAAAAGTGAATTATGTAGGGGCAATGGGAACAACAGATTGGACTACAGGATGGGCTAACTGGAATCCCGAACAAACTGATTATCCATCAGTAACTGAAACTTCAACCTTGAATGCAGCCTCAGGAACAGGAGTAATGAATATTACTACCAATCTATTATTGGATTCAAACAAAGTTTATTTATTAACAGGTATTATTTATATCAAAAGTGGTGGTTCTTTGACCATTCCTGCGGGAACAATCATTCGTGCTGAAGGTAATTCAAGTGCTACACCTGCAAACTGGGCTACAATTGTAGTTCAAAGAGGTGGTAAAATAATTTCAAGAGGCACTCAAACCAATCCTGTTGTTATTACATCAAATAAAGCCAAAGGTAGCCGCAAACCAGGTGACTGGGGTGGAATTATAATTTTAGGTAAAGGTATAAACAATGCTCCTGGCGGACAATCAAATTGCCCAAGTTGTATAAAAGGTGAAGCCATTATTGAAGGTCCTTTTGGAACAGAAGGAATTTTTGGTGGAAACGATGATGCTGATAATTCAGGTAGCTTAATTTATACCCGTATTGAATTTCCAGGATTAGTATTTTCTTCCAATAATGAAATTAACGGTTTAACTTTGGGTAGTATAGGATATGGAACAGCGTTAAGAAATATTCAAGTTTCATTTTCAAACGATGATTCTTATGAGTGGTTTGGCGGAACAGTTAATTCAAAATATCTTATCTCCTTTAAAGGTACTGATGATGATTTTGATACTGACTTTGGATACCGTGGAATGAACCAATTTGGTATTGGGTTTAAAGATTCAATTCATTTTGACCCAACTTTTTCTGCACCAAGTGGCGCAAGCACTTCTGAAGGTTTTGAAAGCGATAATGATGCCACAGGAACTACCTTGAAACCAAAAACAATGGCTGTGTTTAGTAACTACACAATGGTTGGTCCTTATGCAGTTGGCGAAACCTACTCCCAACATTCAGCTACAGTTAAAGCTGCTTATCGTCGTGGTGCCAGAATTCGTCGTAATAGCGGGCAATCAATTGTTAATAGTATTTTTATGGGATACCGTAATGGATTAATGATTGATGGTGCCGCTACTGAATTGGTTGCAAATGTTGCTAACCCAACTTCGAATTGTGACACATTAGAATTTGCAAATAACATATTCTACGGTATGTCGGCTCCTATATCACTAACAGCTAACGGAATAGTTGAAGTAGCTTCAGGTAGAGATACTGCTTTGTTATTCAATTGGTTTAAAGCGAGCAAAAATAAAATTAATCCAGTGGCTTGGACTCCAGGTGCTTTACTAACTAGCCCAAATCATTATACTGCCCCTAACTTTTTACCGGTAGCAGGTTCTGTGGCATTAACAAGTGCTGACTTTGCAAATTGCAAAGTAATCAATAATGTTATGGGCATTAAATCTACCACCCAATCAGGTTCAATTATGGTATATCCTAACCCAAGTAATGGAACAGCTAATGTAGAAATGAACCTTGTAAACCAAGCTAACCTAACGATTGAAGTTATTTCAATTGACGGTAGAGTAATACGAACTTTGAATGATACATTTACATCAGGCAAGTCTGTTGTAACATTTAATGGCCTTACACAAGGGATCTACCTTGTAAAGGTTGCTCAAGACGCATCATTTAACACCTTTAAACTTATTGTAAAATAAGTTTTATTTCATGCAGAAATAAGGAAAGGGAATCGAAAGATTCCCTTTTTTGTTATCTAATTTTTAACACAAAAATTAACCATTTCTTAAATTTATCTTCTTATTTAGTTAAAATACAATAGGTTTTTTTGTGCTGTGATAATCACTTAAGGATGGACTTTAAATTAAAAATAATTCAACTGCTTATTAAACTGATTTTTACTAGTTTTTATTCAGGTCTAAAACATTGAAAGCTAATCCAGAATTGCGAAAGGAAATTAAATTAGCCGTAATTTCTGATGTTCATTTAGGAACTTATGGCTGCCATGCTAATGAATTAAAACATTACCTAGAATCTATCGCTCCAGAAATATTAATTCTAAATGGAGATATTATTGATATATGGCAGTTTAGTAAAAATTATTGGCCCAAGAGCCACATGAAAGTTATCCGACAAATTCTTAAACTATCAGAAAACGGCACTACTGTATATTACATTCCGGGTAATCATGACGAAATGCTTCGAAAATTTGAAGGTTTAAATTTAGGAAATATTACGGTATGCAATAAAGTAGTTTTAAATCTTGATGGCAAAAAAGCATGGTTCTTTCATGGTGATGTATTCGACGTATGTATGCAACATAGTAAATGGCTTGCAAAACTTGGCGCCAAAGGGTATGATTTGCTAATATTGATTAACCGCTTTGTCAATTTTATATTGACCAAAATGGGGCAAAGAAAAATTTCTTTATCCAAGCAAGTAAAAAACAGTGTTAAAAGTGCAGTCAAATTTATCAATAATTTTGAAATGACCTGCGCAGATATAGCCATTGAAAATAACTACGATTATGTAGTTTGCGGGCATATTCACCAACCTGAAATTAGAAATATAGTTACAAAGGATGGGAAAGTTACCTATCTCAATTCAGGGGATTGGGTTGAGAACTTAACAGCATTAGAATATAACAAAGGAAAATGGGAATTGATATTGATAGATGAAATTACCGAAGTAGCTGAAGAGGAACACCATACCGACAAAGACACCAAACAACTCTATATCGAATTACTTAAAGAATTCAATATCGCTTCATTGTAATTTATTTTTTACAACTCGATTTTGGCGAGTTGCAAAAGCTGTCCAACAAAATACATAACCATGAAAATATTATACGCAATTCAAGGCACAGGAAATGGGCATATTACGCGCAGTTTGAGTATGATAAAAGAGCTGCGAAACCATTTTGACGTTGATGTATTAATTAGTGGAACACACAACGAACTCCAATTGCCAATGGAGGTTAACTTTTCCTACAAAGGACTTGGGTTTGTATTTGGCAAGAATGGTGGAATTAATTATAAACAAACCTTTAAACAGAATAAATTAAGTACCTTATATTCTGAA
>CANMPY010000166.1 GCA_947499775.1 Bacteroidota bacterium
CAAACACCTATTGAAGTTGGAATTGAACAAAGCTTAAATTGGTTCAAGGATCATAAGTATATTTAATGTATTGACATTTTTATAGAGCTTCTGATATTCGCAGCCTAAACTCATAATTAATAATAGTCTAATCATAAATCTCTCTTATTAATATTGGATGAAGATTATTTTTATAGGGCAAGTTTGTAAAATGATCACATAGGAGTGTCTTTAAAGACACTCTTATTTAAACATATAAATTTATTAGGACAGCACCTTAATCCGTTTATCAAAATTCGTTTGGCTTAAAAGTAAATAAAATTTTATACTGCATGCAAAAAATGTGTTTTTTATTTGCAAAATCTGATGCTATTATTAAAACAAACTCTAAATAATCATTTTTTGCAATTTTTGAGCCATCCGACACACCTTTTTTGCAAATTATACACCTACTTAAACGCAAATTTGAATTATCAATTATTTTATCAAATTGTATTGATTAATATTTGCCAAACTAAAATATACATAAAATGAAAAATTTAAAAACAAAACTTAAATCATTCACACTCTTAATTTTATTAACTGGAGTATCTTTTTACGCCCAATCGCAAGAAGCCGATAAAGCAACTGCAGCATTATTGAGCATTGAAAGCAAAGGGTTAATTAACAATTCCGAATCGGTGAGTTATATGGTTCGCCTCGAAATGGATAAGGCCAACATCTATAGTATTATGGACAAATATGATATGGCCGAAATGATAAAGAAAAGTGAAATTGATGTGACAAATTGTTATGGAAAAAACTGTATTGTGGCAGCTGGAAAATCCTTAGGCGTTCAAAAAATGATTGCTGGGAATATGGAGCGATTTGGCGAAAAAATTATTATTACGTTGAAAGTAATTGATGTAAAAACAGAAACCATTGAAAAACAAAATACAATAGAATACCAAAACCTACAACTCGAATTGCAACGTATGATTGCCATTTCGGTACAAAAGTTAGTGGGCTTAACACCCGATCAGGAAATTGTAAACCTATTGATAAAGTACGATGCCCCTATTTCAAGTCCACAAACTCAAATAAAATTGAGTGGACCACGTATGGGCAGTTCCATGACCTTTGGCGACGCAGGAGTAGTTTTAACTAATCCTGAAAGTGAAGGCGGTTTTAACATGTATCCTGCAAATTTTCAGATAGGATGGCAATTTGAAAAACAATACATAAGTGCGGGTAATTTCCAAGCCCTTGTTGAATTTATACCGATGATAGGCGGTTTGGAATCAGGTAGTTTTATACCATCTACCACCTTTTTAAATGGATTTAGGATGGGAAAAGTAGGATGGGAATTAGCATTTGGCCCAAACTTAAAAATTGTTAAAAAAGCAGATGGGTACTGGGATAATCGCGAAACCGTTGGCGATAAAAAATGGCACCTTGAGAATGAATGGACACCTGCCGCAGGCGATAATCCAAATACCATTGAAAATCGCTTAGATAGCCGTGGCAAAGCTAAACTATCTACCAGTTTGTTTATTGGAATGGGCCGCACCTTTAAATCGGGGTATCTTAATATTCCAGTAAACATATATGTATTGCCCAGAAAGGAAGGTACTATAGCTGGATTTTCATTTGGATTTAATATTTATAAAAAACCAAAATCTTATTAATGTATAGTTAGTTGAAGCGATGCGCCCGTCAATCCTCTTGTTACTTTTAGCAATTTTCATGCTTACGAGTGAAACTAAACGAAACGGTCCAGATTTGACAAAAAAAGAGGATTTAAAGGCGCTTGGTTATGGGAAAATAATTGAGAAAGACCAAACCCAAATAACCAAAATTATGTTGGAGGAGGTTAATGAAGTGGCCGTGGTTTACATAAAAGATGAAAGCATGCACGATATCGCTATCGACAAAATTGCAAGAATCGAATTTAATAAAACGAAATGGGGGCCAATACATATTACATTTCCAAATGAAAAACCTAAAATAATATTACTCCATTAAGCATCAAAATACCCGAAGTGGCTAGAATGAGTTTTGCAGGGTTGTCCTTCAAAATAATTCTAGCCACTTTTTTTTGAATTAAGTGCATCAAAGATTTCGGCATGTACTCTCCATGACCAGGCGAAGTGTTAGATCGCTATTATAGTTATATATTTACCGACGCATTATAAATCATATATTCCCTTCTAAAAATTATTATGCCTGAATTTGTTCATTTTCTATGGATATCTGCATTAGGAATTAGCCTCTTCGCTTTGGCTGAATGGATGTATCATGTAAAAAAAATTCATGTAGAAATAACGCGAAAAATTGTACATATGGGATCGGGATTACTCGTACTCTTATTTCCCATATACTTTCAAAACCAATGGTATGTCCTTTTGATTTGTGGACTATTTCAACTCATTTTAGTTTTAAGTAATACGTATGGCTACCTTAAAAGTATTAATGCTGTAAAACGAAAAACCTATGGTAGCCTTATATTTCATATGGTGGTTTATTTGGTTTATTTAGCTTGGTATTACTCTGGTAGCAGGCTACATGAAACAGTACATTCCTATGTTTATTTTTATTTACCAATATTAATTATGGCTTTCTGCAATCCCTTGGCTACTTTAGTAGGACGGTTTTATCCAATCCTAAAATTTAAAACCCTTAACAAAAGTATTGGAGGTGTGCTAGCATTTTGGGCTTTGGCTTTTTTATTATCTTGCTTTACACTCCTTTACTCCCATTTATTTAATGCAAAAGACATAACTTGGGTAGCCATATTTATTGCAACTGTAGCAAGTGTTACTGAACTCTATAGCAAAAAGGGCTTAGGCAATCTTTTTATCCCAATTGCGGTACTAATTGTAATGTATTTAACCGAATTTTTCTAAATATGTACCATCGCATGGTCTTTGTATTTAAATTTGAAGTAACCTAGCATCCTAAAGATGAATCATGCCGTTGAAATTAATAATCTGACCAAAAATTACAATCAGATTCAGGCCTTAAAATCCATCACCCTTAGTGTTCCTGTGGGTGCAATTTATGGATTAATAGGTCCGAATGGTGCTGGAAAAACAACCCTTATCAAGGCCTTGGTAGGCTCAATTAAGCCAAGCTCTGGCTATATAAATATTTTAGGATTAAACCCCTTAACTGACAAATGGGCCTTGAGGCGCAAAATTGGCTATATGCCGCAATCGGCATCACTCTATGAAGATCTTACAGCCAAAGAAAATATTTTATTCTTTGGTAAAGCACAAAAGGTCGAAAATATCAAACAAAAAACGGATGAAGTTTTGCATTTTGTAGAACTATCGGAAAGAGCCAATGATTTGGTTCGCAATTTTTCAGGAGGTATGAAAAAAAGGGTTTCACTATGCTGTGCTCTTATTCATCAGCCTAAAATATTATTTTTAGATGAACCTACGGCCGCAATTGACCCACATCTAAAATTGCAATCTTGGAACTTATTTCGAAAATTAGCCAATTCAGGCGTAACCTTATTTATAAGCACTCACTTAATGGATGAGGCCTTGCTCTGCGATAAAGTGACCATTTTGATGAATGGAGAAATAATTGCTGTAGATACACCGCAAAAATTAATAGAACGAGGCAAAACCGTCATAACATATAAGGATGGAGGCGCAATTAAAACAAGTACCATTCCTTCAACACCTGAAGGTCTTGCCAATGAATTATTAAAATTGGGGTTAAAACCAACAATAACTGAAGTCTCTACCAAACCAGATACTATTGAAAATATTGTACTAAATATTATTGGGATAAAACAAAACCTAAAATCGAACACTTGAAAACGTTTATCCTAGCAAATAGAGTATTAAAGCAATTAAAAGGGGATAAGCGTCTGCTAATGCTTTCGATTATTGCCCCGCTTATTATCATCTATTTTTTAAAATTGCTTTTTGACGCCTTTCCTCCCAATGTTCCAATAACTAATTTTACTATTCCAATTGGCGCTTTGGTGGTTCATTTTTTAAGCTTTTTGCTTTGTGCCATCTTACTGGTTCAGGAACGCACAAAGGGAACCCTTGAACGAATGCTCATTGGAGGCTACAACCGCTCTTCAATTATTGCTGGCTATACGCTTGGTTATTTGGGACTAGCAACCATTCAAGCGTCTGCGGTACTTATTGAATCGGTATGGCTTTTTGATTTGAATTATAGTGCTAACGTTTTAATGCTTTTATTTTTGGTAATTTGGCTACTTGCCGTTGTCTCTGTAATGTTAGGTATTTTTGTATCCACCTTTGCGCGCCACGAGGGGCATGTATTCCCATTTATACCTTTACTAATTCTTCCATCAATTTTCCTATCGGGCTTACTTATCAATACCGATGCATTGCCTCAATGGGCTGCTTTTATAGGAAAATGCCTCCCTTTGCATTATGCTGTAAATATTATTCATGAAATTATTCAACCAACCTTTTCCTTATCTGAAACGTATTTCGATTTTGCTATTTTGGGTTCCTATATTTTTATTCTATGGCTTTTCGCATCCTTTAGTTTAAGGGAGACAGAATAAAAATAAGCATTAAAATAGCATACTACTAAACTTTTAATTCACTTATGACGTCTATTATCAAATGCTACCATTAAATTTGCAGCCCATTACACAATGAGATATTATTTCCTATTCCTTTTAGCACTCTTCGGGCTTAGTTCCATAGCACAAACCAAAGAATATAACCCAAGCATTGGGTGGAATTATGTAAAAAGCCAAGAATTGATTATGGTAGATGGACTTTGGTATAATACCGAATTCGCTGCCGAGATTGGTTTTGATTATATTTTTATTTTGAATCACAAACTTGATTCCGCTATGGCATCTATTCAAATTTTTAACTTACAGGACGAATATGTAAGTATCAAAAATAGAGACACTTCCAATCAGGTTGTA
>CANMPY010000167.1 GCA_947499775.1 Bacteroidota bacterium
TTGCCCTTGTATTTTACCCCAACACTATCAAAAAGTACCCCATTTATTTTAATCCAAGTAGCCATTAAATATTTATCCGATCCTAATTTCAATACATCCAATTGGTAATCCCAATCGCTCTGTGAAAAACTAATTTCAATTTTTTGAATAGTGTTTAAAGAATAAAAATCTTGAGTTACGCCTTGGCTAGCAGCAATAAGTCCTAAGAATAATATGGTAATTTTTTTAATCATTCTTAGCTTATTAATTAATAAGGAGTTTTATAATTGTGTTCACTTGTTTTTTATTTTTTACTTCAATGAAATATAGTCCATCTGGAATTTCTTCGGTGGCAATAATCAATTCATGCCTTACGTTTTCAAAACTTTTTATTTGGCTTCCTTTATAATCCTTCATTACAACTGAATAGGATTCGAGTGAATTAGCAATTTTTAGAATTGTATGCCCGTTTGCTGGGTTTGGATATAAGGTGAATAACCTTGATTGATTTTTAGGGTTAACAACATTATCAATGCAATCCTGACACTCATTGAAACAAACTTCTTTTAAAATCGTGTCGCTTGCAATGGTTAGATATCTTTTTTTATTCGCATTGGAGCATTCGGGGTTAAGTTTTTCGTAGGCAAATCCATTAATAAAAATGTATTCAATTTCGTTAGTATCTACAAATTCAATACTTTCATATGTTTTTCCCGAAAAACTTATCATATTACTCGCTTTTGGGTTCCAATTATTCAGTGTGCTCCCAACATGAATACCGTTGCTATGATTGCTATTTTGTGTTGTGAGATCTACTTTAAAGCGAATCATTTTTTGGCCGGAAGGGGCATTGCCACCAAATAATAATTTTGGGAGCTGAAGGGTGTCCATACTTAAAGAATCAATATAAATCCAACGGTTGTCGTTAAAATCAAATCCAATGCGCGATTTTTCAGGAACAAATTCCACTTCGTAAAACATATCTCCATTCACAAATTTGTATTCATATTTCCGAAACGCTGGAATTTGGACCACAACACTATAAATATCTGTACCTGATTCTTTTTTAAGAACCGTGGATTTCGAATCCCAATCCTTTGGAAATCCAGCTTCATCTTGAAAATCACCTGAAATATGAACGCCATTAGGGCTTATTGTTTGGCCACTCATATCTACAGAAAACCTCACATCTTTAGCGTAAACAATGGTAAATAAAAATGTGAAAAGCCCAAAAAGTATCCCCTTTTTCATGACTTTATTTAATGACAATTACTTTCAATACATTTAATAACGTATTGATATTAAATACTTTTATATAATATAATCCAGCAGTACTTTCAGAGAGGTCTATAGGTGAATAATCGGTGGTGCTAACTATAGTTTTCCCTAAAATATCGGTCACAATTATATGGGTAATAGCAAGGTTTGAAGGATTATTAAGCGCAAATTTATCGGATCCTGGATTTGGATAAACTGTTAAGGAATTGTGATGATCGACCCATTGGTGCACACTTGCTGTAAATGAAACAGGATCTGAGAACTCAGACTCACAGCCATTTGAATCTTTAACTTTTACACGATAGATTCCGCTTTTTGTTGGTGAAAATACTGGAGTAGTTGACACATTGATTGAATTTTGATCAAGAAACCAAGTATAGGACGCTGAATTGGATGACGTAATGGTATTACCACTTTGTGAAAGGGTAGGTTTGCTAGGTTTAGGATTTACAGATATGGTTATGGAAGATGTATCGGCAATAGCGTTATTGGTAGCAATAACTGTGTAAATCGTGGTAATAGATGGCCATACTTTAATTTGTTTGGTATTTGATGAAAGCCCTGTTGGTAACGAACCCCAAGTGTATTGTGTCGTACCAAGTTCACCTTGTATACTTGCGTTTATTAAAAGGGAATCTCCCTGGCAAATAACATTTTTAGATGCCGATGCATTGACATTAAATTGGCCAGTACTTTTATACGTAAATCCTTTAGAATAGCGATATACACACCCATTTATGTCTGTAATTCGCACTACGTAAATTCCATCTATAGTTGGGGTAAGGGTTTGTGATGTTTCACCCTTCAATTCTTGCCCATTCAAAAACCACTTGTAGGTAGTAGCTGAAGTAGAATTAAGCGCGTTGTCTGATAAAGTAATTTCGGGAATAGTCGGAGGTTGATTGTCTGTAAAGCATTTGTTATAGCGATGCGCTTGTTGAATAGAGCCTGTAACGGTTTTGGTCCAAATAGAAGTGCCCTGAGGATTAGTTTCATAAACTGTTCCTGAAAGTGCTATACAAACCAACATATTTCCATTTGGTAATTGTTCCGAACAACCCGCATTACTTGTATATCCATTGCAAGCATGCCGGTCATAAGTGGTAGGTTCGTATGCCGATCCAATGGTTAAATTATAGTTATACCCATTAACTGGGGTAACAATTTGATCGACACTTGATTTAGAAGTTGAAATGCCTTGATTATTAAACCCAACCATTCGGCCAGCATTTGGCACACCTTCAGGTATCCAATGCGAATCGTGTGTAACTTTAAGAACCTGAGTGCCCGAAGCATTATAGGCGGCAGGATTTCCCCAGCGGTATAAAAAATCGCCCCCTTTGCCACTATTGCCTCCTGAATGTGTGGCGGCTTCTGCCGTTGTAGTGCTATGGTCAATAATGTACCATTCGTTTATATTATGAGAACTTACCGCAATTTGATCTAAAATAGGATTGTAATCCACGCCATTCATATGAATCCAATCTTTCGTTATTTTATAATTTACATTTAATAATTCAGGATGATTGACAATGGATTTTTGATAATTTAATTTTGTTGAATCTTTGTCTTGAACGATATGATCCCAGATTTTCCATTCCCAAACCACATCACCAGTGGTGGCTCCAGTTGGTTTTATTTCTACTACTTTATCGGGCCACACTTCGCCATTGAATGTGCTTCCGGCTGCCAAAGATTCTAAGGCAGTTTTTCGTTCATAGGCTATAAGCAATACATTTCCATTGGGTAATGGACAAATGTCATGGTGCGAGCAATAGGCAGTGGTTGAATAAACATAATCCCAAAGGATGGTGCCACTCCAATCTACTTTTTGCACCTGTCCGCTAATTGGCCCTCCAGTAAATGAATTTCCAGACTTTGAAACACTTCGCCAAAGATAACCGCCGGGCATTAAATAGCACGAATATCCCGATTTATTTGCTGAGGTATGGGTCCATGTTTTAACTACAGTTCCATTGGTATCTAGTAAATTAGAGGTTGTAGCATTCATAACGCTGTATAACGTATAATCGCCCCATTGCTGTGCATAAGCAGAAGAAGTATAAAAGAAAAAGAAAAATAAAATACTTAAATAATTTACGCGATACTTATTAATCAAATTCATATTGGTTTTTTATGCAATTGTTACTGCAAGGATAACGGAATGTTATGATAATAAAAAGCTGTATAGTTTAATCGATTCGCATGTGTGCAAAAAATCAGAGAGGACTTAATATCAATATTATTGACCCATGCCGCCGATTTTTACAAATAGACCAATACGTTGGCTTGAGGTTTTAAATCATTCTTAACTTGGCAAATTTTAGGACTAATTGCTTTTCGCCATATTCAATAAAGGCAACAGTTGCTTTCCTTGAATCGCCTTCACCTTCTATTTTGTTCACTACGCCTTGTCCGAAGCGCTGATGTTCTACATGCATGCCTTCAGCTAAGCCAGAAGTATCATCGGGTACAAAGTTATCAATGGCTGCAGGTAGAGCTTTAAAAAGTGGTTTGTTGTATACCGGCGGCTTATTCTTTTCAGGCTTCATCCACGAATTGGGTTTTGTGTAGGTGTCTTCACTTTTTAATCGAGATTGTGATTGTATAGGTGCAGCAAAACGGCGGTCGATTTCTAAGAAATTTCGATCCAATTCATCCAAAAATCGACTAGGCTCACAGGGTAAAAGGGTTCCAAAACGATAGCGCGAAGTGGCATAACTTAAATAAATTTTCTTTTCGGCTCGGGTTAAGGCCACATAAAATAATCTACGCTCTTCTTCCAATTCTTTGCGGTTGCCTAAAGCCATTTGCGATGGAAATAAATTTTCTTCCATTCCTCCGATAAACACGATAGGAAATTCCAAACCTTTTGAACCATGAATAGTCATAAGAGTTACCTTTTCAACATCGAGATTGTCCTTGTCCGAATCGGTTAATAGGGCAATATCCTGCAAATAGTTTGGAAGTGTTTTTTCGAGTTCATTGGTATCATCTTCAACAAATTCTTTTATTCCATTGAGCAATGCAACAAGGTTTTCGTATCGGCTTATGCCTTCAATGGTTTTGTCTTCGTTTAATAATTTTAATAATCCAGTGCTTTTGGCTATGTAGCTAGCTAATTCATAGGCGTTTTGAGTTTTTTGTAGCACCCCAAAGCTTTTGATCATTATTCCAAAATCAGTAATTTTAGAAGCCGAAGAATTAAGATCTTGAAATTCATTTACCGTTTGAATAACTTGCCAAAACGTTAATTCATTCTTACCAGCATTGAATATTAATCGGTCAATTGTGGTTTGACCAATTCCACGAGCAGGATAATTTATAATTCGTTTCAAAGCTTCTTCGTCGTTATTATTGATAACTAACCTTAAATAAGCCACAAAATCCTTTATTTCTTTTCGTTGATAAAAGGACATGCCTCCAAATATTCGGTAAGGAATATTGAGTTTGCGAAGGGCTTCCTCAAAACCTCTGGATTGTGCATTGGTGCGATACAAAATAGCAAAAGCGCTATCGGGCAATTGCTTATCCATTTTTTCATCAAAAATGGCTTGAGCTACAAACCGTCCTTCTTCGTTATCGTTAATGGCTCTTAGAACTTTAATTTTATCACCTGTTGG
>CANMPY010000168.1 GCA_947499775.1 Bacteroidota bacterium
ATACTCCTTTTCGCCCTCCTACCTTTTGCCGCTATAGCCCAAAATAATAATAAAATTAGAGTTGACTCTATTTCAATAACTGGTAACATTCGTACTCAACACTTTGTAATTGAACATGAATTATTATTTAAAAAGGATTCTATTTATGACTCAACCCATTTGCAAAGCCTTGTTGATGAAAGCAAGAATTTATTAGCCAACACCAACCTCTTTATTTTTATTACCATAAAAATGGAGCAAACGATTCCAAATCATTACAAAATAAGGGTTGAGCTTAAGGAAAATTGGTACATTTGGCCAATTCCTTTTTTTGAGTTGGCCGATAGAAATTTTAAACAATGGGCAAATTTAGGCTATCAAACTAACCGAACAAATTACGGAATCTATGGATTTATCTATAATTTGAGAGGAAGAAATGAAACCTTAAAATTATCATTAAGTCAGGGTTATACCAACAATTATGGGATTCAATATTCTAATCCATTTCTAAATAAATCAGGTAAATTTGGGATTGAAATGAGTGCCAATTTTAAGCAAAATAAAGAAATATGGTACCTTACAAAGAATGACGCATTGCAATTTTATAAAAATTATAACCATTTTCTAATCACTCGGCTCGAATCGCGCATTTCATTTATCACTCGTCATACCAATTTTTTTACCGAAAAGTGGGAAGTTGACCTTAAATCGATTAAGCTAAAGGATACGCTCATTTCAAAAATATTAAACCCAACCTTTTTATTATCAGGCAATAAACAAAACGAAATATTTATCAACCATCATTTAATTCTTGAAAAACGAGATAATAAGTTTTATCCTCTTACAGGTTATTATATTAAAAATGAAGTTGCACTTGGAAAAATTAGCTCAGATACTCTTGCGATTGAAGCAATAAAAGAGACTTTAGAATTTGGAAGCTATAAAAAAATTTATAATGCCTTATATTTGTCATGTTATTTCAAAACACGACTTAGCAATCAGCCAAAACCTTTTACACCCTATATAAATAATAAGTCATTTGGCTATAAAGATTATGTGAGGGGGTACGAGCAGTATGTTATTGATGGGTATGCATTTATGTTAGCAAAATTAAATATTAAATATGCACTGCTGCACCAATACAGGCTTAAACTTCCATTTAAGATTAATAAATCACATTATCATGTGCCAGCTGGTGTTTATTTGAATTTTTATGCCGATTGGGGAAAGGTTTTCAATACTACTTTATCCAGTATAACTTATAATAACACCTTGACCAATACTGATTTAGTAGGATATGGAACGGGGTTAGACCTTGTCTTTTTTAATGATAAAATATTAAGAATTGAATATTCTTACACTATTTTAGGATTTAAAAATTTTAATTTGCACTTTGGAAAAGCATTCTAATTAAATGAGAGTAACAAAACTATTTCAAAACAATCGAAGCAATATAGTTTCAATATTTATCCCCAAACCTTTATGAGAATTGGAATATATGCCCGTGTGTTAAAAAACAAAATTGCTTTCGAATGCTTGCAAAACATCATAAGTTATTCGGCTCAAAATGGGATAGACGTAATGTTATATAACGAGTTAAACGATTCAATACGTGAATCAAAAACAATGATTGACCCCCAATTGGAGGTTTTTACAACCGAAGAAATTCTACAAAGTAAAATTGACTATTTACTTTGTATTGGTGGGGATGGCACTATGTTAGATTCAATGAATATAGTGAGAGAATCGGGCATTCCGGTATTAGGATTTAATACAGGGCGATTGGGTTATTTAGCTACTTCTAATACCGAAGAAGTTGAGAAAGTTATTGATGAATTAATTAAGAAATCGTATAGCATAGACAAGCGCACCTTGCTTAAGTTGGAGGCCGATCAGGAGTTGTTTGGTGGATTTGCATATGCCCTTAATGATTTTGTAATACACAAAAAAGACAGCACAAGCATGATAACTGTGCACTCCTATTTAAATGGTGAGTTTATGAATAGTTATTGGGCCGATGGGTTAATTGTGGCCACCCCTACTGGCTCTTCGGCCTACTCTTTAAGTTGCGGAGGACCAATACTCATACCCAAATCAGCGAGCTTTGCCATTACACCTATTGCTCCACATAATTTAAGTGTTAGGCCGGTTGTTATTCCCGATGACACAGTTTTATCTTTTGAAATTGAAGGCCGAGTAAAAAGTTATTTAATTAGCCTCGACAGCCGAAGTTGCTCCATCAAAAAAGGAACACAAATAGCGGTTCGCAAAGCTGATTTTACCTTTAACTTAATACGACCAAGTAATAAAAATTACTTGCATGCCTTGCGCAATAAAATGATGTGGGGAATGGATGTCAGAAATTAGACAAGACCTTTCAATTTTATACTCTTTAGAGTTACATGAATAGTGATTTTATAGCCGCGCTTGAGCTTGTTTTTCATGAAAATGCAAATCTAAACAGGGCCAATAAAATGGAAGCTTATTTGAAAAATAAGTTTCCGATGTTTGGCATTCATGCGCCTTTGCGAGATGAAATTTCTGCCCCATTTCTTATAAAAACACAACTTCCGCTCAAATCAGAACTCCATAGTTTAGTTAAAGAACTATGGCTAAAACCTGAACGCGAATTTCATCATTTTGCTCAAAACTTAGTTTTAAAATATGTAAAACAATTTACAGTTAATGACATTGAACTGCTAGAGTTTATGGCTGTAAATAACTCATGGTGGGACACCATAGATTTTATTGCCACAAAATTAATGGCCGCTTATTTTAAATTATATCCTGAACAAATTATTCCTATTACGGATTCATGGATGAAATCTGGAAATATTTGGCTTCAGCGTTCCTGCTTAATCTTTCAATTAAAACACAAACAAGATTTGGATACTATCTTGTTGAGTCAGTTTATTAACGCACTCAATTCCAATAACGCCTTTTTTATAAAAAAAGCAATTGGATGGGTGCTGCGAGAGTATAGTAAAACCAATCCACAATGGGTTATCAATTTTGTTAATAACACCCCTTTAAAGCCTCTGAGTAAAAGAGAGGCTCTGAAATATATTAGCATTTCAATTGAAAAATATTAAGTAGGTTTGCCTCGAAATGGAGAGTCAGGAAATTCCTCAGATAATTAATATTCATAAACTATTTAAGGACAAAAACCCTGGATTATATAAATTGTTGCCTGGCTTTATATTTCGGTATATCAAACACGCCCTACATCAAGATAAATTAAATCAAATATTACATAAGGGCAATGCATGCAATGGGATTGAATTTGCTAATTTGGTATTGTCCGAAATGGGTGCAAAAACAACGTGTAAAGGCATAGAAAATATTCCTCAAACGGGCCCAGTCATTATAGTTGCAAATCATCCGCTTGGGGGCTTAGATGCCATGGCGCTTATTAGTTATGTTGGTCAAATACGAACTGATTTAAGGTATTTAGTAAATGATGTACTAACAAAGCTTCCAAATTTTGAAAGCCTGTTTGTTCCTGTTAATAAATTTGGGAGTAATGCAAAGTCGAACTTGGCATATATTGATGAAATATACTCAACCGATGCCGCTATATTAATTTTCCCTTCAGGAAGATGCAGTCGTAGGATAAAGGGAGTAATAACAGATAGTGAATGGCAAAAGAGTTTTGTGAGCAAGGCACAGAAGTATCAACACCCCATACTTCCTGTTTTTATTAAAGGCCAAAACAGTTCATGGTTTTATAATTTAGCCCAATTCAGAGCCTTTCTTGGCATCAAAGCTAATATAGAAATGTTTTATTTGGCCGATGAAATGTTTAAACAAAATGGCAAAACAATAGAGATTACCATTGGACCGATTATACATTCTGCAATACTTACTACGCAAAAATCGAGTAAAGCATGGGCTAATAGAATTAAAAACTACGTTTATGGCCTTGAAAATAAAAACGATACTATTTTCGATTAACGTTGCGTTAGCGAGTATCAAGGTTTGTAAACCGCTAATGTAAAAAATACTGTGATTTAATGTAATTTTGGCGCACCCTGTATGGAGCCAATTATTGAAAAAATAGATCGTGATTTGTTAATCAAAGAATTTACTCCGAATCGGTTTATTCGTATTACAAATAACAGCAATAACGAAATCTATATTTTTAAAGGAAACGAAGCCCCAAACCTAATGAATGAGGTAGGGCGCTTGCGCGAAATATCGTTTAGAAAAGCAGGTGGAGGAAGTGGGAAGTCATCTGATATTGATGAATTTGATATTGGCCAATACGCATACGATCAACTTATAGTTTGGAATCCTGAAGATCAGGAAATTATAGGAGGCTATCGGTTTATTGTGGCTAACAAAGCAATGGACACGGATGGCAATTACCATTTAAGTACCTCCGAGATTGTAACTTATAGCCAAAAACTCAAAAATGACTTTTTTCCTCATACCATAGAATTAGGAAGAAGTTTTGTGCAACCCTTCTATCAGCCGAGTATTGAAAATCGCAAAGGTTTATTTAGCCTGGATAATTTATGGGACGGCTTAGGATCATTGGTAACGCTCAATCCTTCGATAAAATATTTTTTCGGCAAAGTAACCATGTATACCCATTTTAATACCTTAGCTCGGGATTATATTTTGGCATTTATGCATTATTATTTCCCTGACCCCGATAAGCTATTAAGTATCCCTAATGAATTAGTTATAAAAAGTGATACCTCTATAATTTTGGATAGAATTAAAGGATTACCCTACAAAGAGGGCCATCATATTTTAAATAAAATGGTTAGAGAATTGGACGAAAACATTCCGCCTTTATTTAATAGCTATATGAATCTTAGTCCTACAATGCGCACATTTGGAACTGCCATAAATACGCATTTTGGCTATGTTGAAGAAACGGGAATTATGGT
>CANMPY010000169.1 GCA_947499775.1 Bacteroidota bacterium
TCAAACACCTATTGTGGAAAATCGATAGCCCCTCGCATTGCAGTAAAACTAAAAGCGGGCATTATATCGGGTGTTGTAGAATTGCCAAAAGATGATTTTTCGGTTAAAAAAACAGCCTTCTCAAATAAAGCAGCAGTATATGTACGCCTGAAATCAGAAAAAAAAGTGCTAACCTTAGTGCCCAATTCATACGACTTTAAATCGTTTGAATTAACGTCAAGAATTTCAGAAGTAGCTGCCAGTATTGATTCGGCTTCTATTCATACAAAATCTATTGCTATTAGCCAAGTTTCAGGTAAAATCCCTTTAACAGAGGCTGATATTGTGGTATCGGGTGGACGAGGAATGAAGGGGGCAGAAAATTGGGGACCAATAGAGGAATTAGCCCAATTACTTGGTGCTGCTACAGCATGCTCAAAACCAGTTGCCGATATGGATTGGCGACCACATGAAGAACATGTAGGGCAAACAGGAATTACCATCAAACCTAATCTTTACATTGCTATAGGTATTTCGGGCGCCATTCAGCATCTTGCTGGGGTAAGTTCGAGTAAAGTTATATGTGTGATTAATAAAGACCCTGAGGCTCCTTTTTTTAAAGCGGCTGATTATGGAATAGTTGGCGACGCATTCGAAATACTTCCAAAACTAATTGAACGAACCAAACAATTGCAAAATTAAAAGCAATGGCACAAAAGGTTAAAATTGAAGTTCAGGGACTAACATCAGGCCAAACACAAAGTGGTTCCTATACGCTTATCATGGGCGAAAAAGGCAGCAAAGTAAAATTACCAATCGTTATTGGCAATTACGAGGCGCAAACCATTGCTTTCGAAATGGAAGGACTAAAACCTTCCAGACCAATGACACATGATCTTTTTAAAAGTTTCGCACATGCTTTTAATATAAAATTAATAGAGGTATTCATCAATGATCTTCAAGAAGGCATATTTTTTTCGCAGCTTATTTTCGAAATGAGCGGAACACTCATGAATATTGATGCAAGAACCTCTGATGCCATTAGCTTAGCCTTACGCTTTAAATGCCCAATTTTTATTAAAAAATCAATCATTGATAATGCAGGGATTGTAATAGATACAGACGATAATGATGCCCCATCTCGAATAGATGAAGAGCCACAACCCACAGGAGCAAACCCCATTAAAGACAATTTTAATTCATTTAGCTTAGTAGAACTTGAAGAATTATTGAATGAAGCATTATCTGAGGAAGATTATGACAAGGCCGCTTTAATTCGCGACGAAATTACCTTGAGAAACATGAGCTAACTCAACCAAATCGGTATTAATTTTTAAAAAGCAAACAACTCCTAATTTTGATAAATTCAATACAGTTTATTATCAAAAATTGAACACTATATTTGCACCCTAAAATCATGAACAAAAAATCACATTTAATTATTTTTCTGGTAATTATTCTTGCCGTGTTTAGCAGATTATTCATTACCATTCCAAATTTTTCAGCCATTGGATCTTTAGCATTATTTTGTGGTGCATTAGCCAATCGCAATAGATTTTCAATTGCCATTCCATTTCTAGCCCTTTTGGCTGGTGATTTAATCTTAGCTGGAACAGGCAAGTTATATACCGATTATTTTACCGATGGCTATTTTTTATATGTGTATCTGGCTTTTGGTTTAACTTGGTTCATAGGCAAATCGCTTAAAAATAAAATTAAAACGTCAAATCTAATTATTGCCTCGGTAGCGGCATCTCTTGCATTTTTTATTATTACCAATTTTGGTTCGTGGATGCAAATGCCAGAATTATATTCACGAAATGCAGCAGGTTTAGGCCAAGCATATTTAGCAGGTCTGGTTTTCTATAAAAATGAGATTGGGTCTAATTTCTTTGCCAATCAACTTATTGGTGATTTAACATTTAATCTAATTTTCTTCGGAGGATACCATTTAATCCAAAAAAACTCTCCCGAAACCTTAACGCCTATCAAAGTAAAATCTTAATTCTAAAATAGTATAAACGAAAAAAGTCTTTCAATTGAAAGACTTTTTTCGTTTATAGGCATTTAGGTTCCTATTAATATTTTTGAATTATCATTCCACCTCTTAATTTAGGTTCGATATAGGTTGATTTAGGCGGCATAGTTTTTTGAGCATCTGCCACCTTTTTTACTTCGTCAAATGTTACTGGATAATTCGAAATAACCATATCAATCGTGCCCTTTTTTAATAAATTATAAATAACTTGATTTTCTTCTTTCGATGAAATATAACTAAGGCGTTGATCGGTGCGTGGGTGATGTATACCTAAATATGGAATCAGAAATTTTTTCTCTAAAATAATAACATCTAAATGCGCTTCAGGGTTAGCTGTTTTAGGTTCTTTCTTTAAAGTTAAAATCAGGGATTCTTTTTGTGTGAGCAATCCATATTGCGAATGTCTATCGGGCTTAAATAGCTCTCCCTTAGTGTAGGTTGTCACCTCAAAGTTATCCATAATTTTATCCTTCAAACCCAACAATTGCTCCGGTGTTAACCCATTTATCAATCGATGAAACGATTCGATATGAAATTGATTTTCATCCAACAAAAAAACCATAAAAAACCGATTTATTGGCAGCGGATTACGGTTATAATTGCGAAGCGTTGATGCGCAGCGATGATGGCCATCTGCAATATAAAAGGCTTCAAGCTCCTGAAAAGCAAGGCTTACATTTTCCAATTCTTTTGATGAATCGATAATCCAAACTAAATGCTCTTTTTTGTCTATGCTTTTAAAATGATATACAGGTGATTTTAACGTAGCCTTGTCAACAATTGTTTCAATATTCTTTGAATATTTATGCCCCATTAAAACAGGCTCGCCCAATACTTCGGTATAATGCAATTGCTTGTATAAATATTCCTCACGAACCACTTTTGTTAATTCATGTTTCTTAATGATATTTTTTTCAAGGTCTAAAACATCCGCTAGTCCAATTATTCCGGTATAGGTTCGTCCTGAGTTAAAATCAATTTGCCTATAAACATAGAAGGATGGTTTACTATCTAGAAATAAATCTTTGGAAGCAATTTTTTTATGAATAAACTCAGCACCAATTGAAAAAAAATATTCAATTGGTTTTTTAATATTTGCTAATAATTTTTGCTTTGTAACGTAATAATAACTTTCAGGATTACACCTCATATCAGCTAAAACTTCGTCCTGATTTTTAAAATCAGACGTTTTTGCCGAAAATTTGGCAACATTTTCCGAAGTGGGTCTTAATGCCCTGAATGGCAAAAACGATGGCATTATTTTTTAAAGTGATTGATAATAAGTGTAGCTATTTCAATTCCAATTCTCTCTTGAGCTTCCTTAGTAGAAGCGCCTATATGCGCACTTACAGATACATTAGGCATACCAATAAAATCTAAATAAACGGGTGGTTCCTGAGCAAAAACATCAACACCGGCGAAGGCCAGTTTTCCATTTTTAAGGGCATTGCTCATCGCCAATTCATCTACTACTCCTCCCCTAGCACAATTTACTAATCCAGCCCCATTTTTCATCAGGTCAATTTCTGTTGCTCCAATTAAAGGGACAGCATTGCCTGGCACATGTAGGGTTATGAAATCTGAATTGGTAAGTACAGTATTCATCTCGGTCATCTCGATGGTAACTTTAACTGGCAATAAATTTAAATTCGAATGGAACTCAATTTCAAGGTCTACGGATTTGTAAAATGGGTCGTATGCCAATATATTCATACCCGATCCGATTGCTATTTTAGCAACCTCTTGCCCTATTCGGCCAAAACCAATAATTCCTAAGGTTTTTCCTTTGAGTTCGAGTCCTTTTGAAGCTGCATTTTTTAAAGTTTTAAAATTGCCTGTAGGATCCAATGGTAATTCTTTATTGGATAAATTTAAAAATCTACACCCTGAATACAAATGAGCAAAGACTAATTCGGCTACAGAAACCGAAGATGCAGCAGGCGTATTTACAACAGGAATACCTTTAAGCTTTGCATACTCGCTATTAATATTATCAATCCCAACACCACCACGCCCTATCATCTTTAAGTTTATCCCAGCATCAATTACATCCTGAGTTACCTTAGTGGCGCTTCTCACCAATAATACCTCGTAGTTCGAAATGGCTGCTGCAAGATCTACTTGGGGAATATGATTTAAATCAACACTAAAACCTGCAGATTCAAGGAGGCTTATACCGGCTTTATTTAAACCGTCGTTTGCTAAAATTTTTATCATGAATTAATAAGGTTTAAAATTTTTCATTACATCAACCAAAACTTGAACACTTTCAATAGGTAGCGCATTATACATCGACGCTCTAAAACCACCTACCGAACGATGACCTTTGATTCCATTAATTTGAGCTTCATTACATAAGTTCAGAAAATTTTGGGTTTGCGATTCATCATTCATTACAAACGTTACATTCATCCATGATCTATCTTCAATAGCTGTTGTGCCTCTAAAAAATTCATTTCTATCTATTTCATTATAAAGCAGGTTTTGCTTCGCCTTGTTTTGTATTTCCATTTTATCAAGACCTATTTCTTTAATCCACTTTAAAACCTGAAGCGAGCAGTATACCGCAAATACCGGAGGCGTATTATACATACTTTCTTTGCTAAAATGATTTCGGTAATCTAACATACTTGGAATTTTTCGTGTAATTTTTTCCAAAAGCGTTTTCTTAAGAATAACTAAGGTTGCTCCAGCAGGACCCATATTTTTTTGGGCACCAGCATAAATTAAGTCAAACTTATTGGCATCAATCCTTTTGCTAAATATATCCGAACTCATATCGCAAAACAAAGGAACTTCACAGTCGGGGATGTTTTGCATTTGGGTACCATATATGGTATTGT
>CANMPY010000170.1 GCA_947499775.1 Bacteroidota bacterium
TAGGACAACGCCCTTTTTGTTTATTAGATTATTTCCCGAAAGATTTTTTAATGGTTATTGACGAAAGTCACGTAACACTTCCTCAAGTTAGAGGTATGTATGGAGGTGACAGAAGCCGCAAACAGAACTTGGTTGAGTATGGGTTTAGATTGCCAGCTGCAATGGACAATAGGCCATTAAAATTTGATGAATTTGAGACGATGAAAAGTCAAGTAATTTATGTGAGCGCTACGCCTGCAGAATACGAAATTCAACAAAGTGATGGGATTATAGTGGAGCAAGTAATACGTCCAACCGGATTATTAGATCCCGAAATTGAAATTCGTCCTTGCACTAATCAGGTTGATGATTTATTGGATGAAATTGATTTGCGAATTAAGATGGGAGATAGAGTTTTGGTTACTACTTTAACCAAACGCATGGCCGAAGAGTTGGATAAATATTTAAGAAATTTGGGCATTAGCGCTACATATATTCACAGTGAAGTAAAAACCTTAGATAGAGTAGAAATACTAAAAAATTTAAGGATGGGAAATATTGATGTATTGGTGGGTGTAAATTTGTTACGCGAGGGATTGGATTTGCCAGAGGTGTCGTTAGTGGCTATTTTAGATGCGGATAAAGAAGGCTTTTTGCGAAGCGAGCGCAGTTTAACGCAAACAATAGGCCGGGCAGCGCGCAATGTGAGAGGCAAAGTGATTATGTATGCCAATAAAGTAACCGAAAGCATGCGAAAAACAATTGCAGAAACCGAGCGACGGCGGGCCATACAAATGACATACAATACCAAGCACAACATTACGCCCCAAACAATCCTAAAAAGTATTGAAGATTTGATTGAGCGCGATGGCGCTCCGCGATATGGTATTAATAATGCAAAGGTATACCCCGAAAGCAATAGCATAAGCTTAGCGGCCGATGTGGTTGTGAATTATTTAAGTAAGCCCGACTTAGAAAAATTATTGACTACGACAAAAAGTAGAATGATGAAAGCCGCCAAGGACCTCGACTTTATTGAAGCTGCTCGTTTAAGAGACGAAATGCTGGAGTTGGAAAAAATGGTTGCTCGAAAGGTTTAGTAACAATCCATTAAACCGAGCGCGATAATTACTTTAACAATTAGTATAGTTAAGGGTTTTAGATATAAAACTAAGTTTTTCTTTTAAATTTGCGATTCGATGAAACACGTAGTCCTTCTCATAACATTAATCGGTATAGCATGTATTGCTAAGGCGCAAAAGGATAAGGGCGTGTTTTCTGGAAATTTTCAAGGCGTATTTAATGGATTTGTGGTTGATTCGGCTATCGGAGTTACTGAAAAAACCGCTCCTCAATACGGAACTCAAAAATCGAGCAGTGAGGCATTTTTATATGCAAATTACGCCCAGTCGGGTTATGTCATCTCGGCCAGGTTCGATTTATTTAATAACTCAAATTTATTAAACCCAACAGGCTCCTATTCAGGGCAAGGTTTAGGGTTTTGGCAGATATCGAAAGAAATTGATAAGCTAAAAGTAACGGCAGGTTATTTTTATGAGCAATATGGGTCAGGACTTGTTTTTAGAGCCTATAAAGACGATCTAATTGGATTGGATTACGCCATCCAAGGTGTAAAAGTTGCGTATAATTTTACAAATAATTTTGCGGTTAAAGCCTTTACAGGACGTCAAAAAGGATTTCAAGAAAATAGATTTGGAGTAGCCAATCAAGTCGTAAAAGGCGTAAATGTAGAGGGGAGTCGAACTATTGGAAATGCAACCTTCGATGGAGGGACGTCTTTGGTTAATCGAACCTTAGATAATGATGCCATGAATAGTATCGCAGCCGAAATTAATTCGATGGTTGTTGATAAACGCTTTAACCCAAAATATAATGTTTATGCCTATAACGGATATTTTACAATGGGTATTAAAGATTTTACCTATTCGGTAGAAGTAGTTGGTAAAACAAAGGAAGCAATACGAAATCAGATAGATGGGAATCTTGAAAATAAGGATGGGAAACTGGTAAATGTAATGGCGGGATATGCAAAAGCCAAGTTAGGCAAAAAACATAAAAGCGGAATAGCAATTAATCTACAATACCGATTTATTGATAATTATATAATGACATTATCGCCAAATGTTAAACCATTAGAGGGGATAGTTGGCTTTGTGCCTTCTCTTACCCAACAAAGTACATATAGATTATTAGCCCGATATTCGGCCCAAGCTATATCGAATGGGGAAAAGGCTATTCAGGCCGATTTCAATTTTACAATTAATAAAGAGAATGCAGTGAATGCGAATTTTTCCAATATTAAACAATTAGATGGATCGCTCTTATACAACGAGTATTATGTGGAATACAGTAGAAAAGTAAATAAAAATTTAAAAGTAAAAGGCGGGCTTCAATCTATTTTTTATAATCAAGCTATATATCAAGGTAAGCCAGGACACGACAATGTAAAAACGATTACCCCGTTTGTTGATATGACTATCAAATTAGATAAGAAAACGCATTTAAGAATAGAGGCTCAATATTTAAAAACGGCTCAGGATTATGGCAGTTTTGCGAATGCAATTGTTGAAATAACCCATTCTCCTCATTATTCTTTTGCTATTTCTGATATGGTTAATACAGTGCCTCATCGTTACGCCGACAATCCGGTTCCCGATAAGGTACTTCACTATTATTCTATTTTTGGCAAGTACAGCATAAAAGCAACGGCTTTTACTTTGGCGTATATCAAGCAAGTAGAGGGGGTTAATTGTTCGGGTGGGGTTTGCCGATTAGAGCCTGCCTTTAGTGGAATTAGGTTTACCTTGACAACTAATTTTTAGTACGTTACACGGTTATTTGCGAGTGTAATTCCCTACGCAATTCTTATTGATAGTGCGGCATATCAATCCTCTAATTTCAACACTATTAATTGCTTGATTCGGCATTAGGCCTTTCAAAAATGGTCAGAGTTGAGTGTTTTAATTCAGTTTTTCTACTCCAAAAATTTGACAGTAAGTCGCATTACAATACTCACTTTAAATAAATTACCTTTGTTGGTACCTGATTTGGCATTTTTTTTGAAGACTCTTGTTCGTATACTCTTATTCATCAGTATTCTTTCCGGAACTACTAGGCAAACTTTGGCCCAATGCAACGCTTCATTTACGATTCAGAATACGCCTTGTTTTGGAAGTTTAATTCAATTTAAAGCCACCGACACAACAAGTACGTTAACCTATGAATGGGATTTTGGTGATATTTTTTCAGGCATGTCCAATACAGACACACTGCAAAATCCCCTTCATCAGTTTTCGAAAGCCGATTCATTTACGGTTTCATTAATTGTTAATGATACCAATGGATGTAGCGATACGGTGTATAAATTCATTCGTATTTTGGCCAAACCAAAGGCTGATTTTAGTATAGCTAATGGGTGCAGTAATCTATATACTGTGTTTAATGATTTATCAAAAGCGGGAACGGGTGACACGTTGATAGGTTGGGCTTGGGATTTGGGCAATAGTACCTCATCATCGGCTCAAAACCCATCTTTGATATATACAACTCCTGGAACGTATTCCATTGAATTGAAAGTTCAGACGGTAGCAGGATGTAGAGATACTTTAAAGAATAAAATTACAATTTTCAAAACACCATCTGCACGAAGCGATCTCTTAAAGGTATGTAAAAACGCACAAGTTAATTTTGTTGCGGATACCTTGAATGCCGCGAAATCGTTTAATTGGGATTTTGGTGATAGTACTTTTTTTGCAGTTCGAACGGCTTCTCATGTCTATAAAAAAATAGGATACTTATATCCTACGCTCAGTGTTGATTTTGGAAGTACAACGTGTAAAATAAGGCTAGATAGTATTTTAGTTTATCCCTTGCCCGATGCTTCCTTTGTAGGATTAAAGGATAGCCAGTGCTTTACAAATAATTTAGTGTGTTTTAAGTTATCCAATAAGTCTAAAAACTTAAAATCGAGAACCCTAATGTTCGACGATGGGCTATATGACGATACTTCGCCCTTAACCGATTCTATTATCTGTCATAACTATACCGATCCAAAAGGAGGAAAATATTTTATAACTGCCGAGTTGATTGATTCAAATGCATGCATGGCATCCTTTACCTCACCATTTCCTGTGGTTATTTTTCCAGAACGCTTGGCTAAATTTACATTTTCGGGGGCCAATGGATGTTTTAAAACTCGTGTAGCTATCACCAATACGTCAAATGCATCGCCTCCATTAATATCAAAATATAAATGGGATTTTGGCGATGGTGGAAAAGATAGCGTTAACTGGAGTAATTTCAATTATACATACACCGGCAGTGGTACGTTTAAAATAACCTTGATTATTACAGATACAAATGGATGTTCGGATACATATATTGCTGTGACTAATGTTACGAATACCAGCTATACGGTAGATGCTAAATTAGATTCGAGTGCCGGAAAATGTTTGAGCAATAATAACTTTTTCTTCAAACAGTCGGCTATTTCTGGAGCTTCCATTCGATGGACGTTTACCCCAAATGCAGGGTCAACCTCATTTTCGACTAATTATCAATTTTTAAATCCAGGGCTTTATTACCCAACGGTTACCATTAGTAAAAATGGATGCGATAGCACACTTATTTTAGATTCGATAGTGGTGCATGGGCCGCAAGCTCAAATTGGAAATATTATCAATCGCTATCAATGCCAAATAAAAGATACGGTGTATTATTCCAATACATCTACCTTATTTCGCAATTCAAGCATGCAAGTGCTCTGGGATGCAGGCGATGGGTTTGCCCCTAATTGCACAACAATAAATCGGAAGAGCGTC
>CANMPY010000171.1 GCA_947499775.1 Bacteroidota bacterium
TCTTCAAATAAAATTCGATTGGCTATTTCTTCAAAAGTCATATAATATTCACTTCAGGGGTAAGGGTAATCCCAAATGTTTCTTTAATTGAATCTATAATTTTATGAGCTAAATCAATCAATTCGGCACCAGTTCCAGTTCCATAATTAACCAAAACCAAAGCTTGGTGTTCATGAATTCCCACGTCGCCAAAACGTTTACCTTTCCATCCATTTTTTTCAATAAGCCATGCAGCTGGAATTTTCATATAGCCTTCAAGTGCTGGAAATGATTTAATATCAGGAAATTTTACTTTTAATTGTTTGAAATGAGCAACATCAATTATAGGGTTTTTAAAAAAACTACCGGCATTGCCAAGTTGTTCAGGATCGGGCAGTTTGCTTTGGCGTATAGTTATAACAGCGCGGCTAACATCACTGATAGTTGGGTTAGAAATGGCCCATGCTTTTAACTTAGTTTCAATATCGCCATAAGCGGTATTTAGTTTCGTAGTTTTGTTTAATTTTAAGGTAACCGAGGTTATAAAATAATGACCCTTGGCTTCATTTTTGAAAATGCTTTCTCTATACCCAAACTTACATTGTTCGTTATTAAACGTTTCTATTTTGCCTGTATGTATATTTATGGCTTCTAACTCTTCAAATGTATCCTTAATTTCAACGCCATAAGCTCCAATGTTTTGCATAGGCGCAGCACCTACAGTTCCAGGTATTAAGGATAAATTTTCGATACCACCCCAGTTATTATTTACGCAGTACAATACCAAATCGTGCCATATTTCGCCTCCGGCAGTCTTTAGCCACACATAGGAATCATCTTCTTTTTCTACTGTAATTCCTTTTAGGTTGTTTTTTAAAACCAAACCTTTATAATCTTTGGTAAACAAAATATTACTTCCACCACCCAATATCAAAAAAGGTTTTTCGGTGTGCGATTGATTTTTTAAGAATTCTTTTAATTGCGAAACAGATGAAACTTCAACAAATTGCGAAGCGAAAGCTGAGATGCCAAAGGTGTTGTAAGGGAGGAGATGGGTCAATGGGGGCTGAATCAGATTTTTTAGTATTTAAGAATTTGCAAGATTGAATTCTGGTGCAAAGATAAATTATGAAATTAACCAATTTGAAAAATCTTCAATACTTATCTCTAAATCCTTCGTAATAATTTTATATAATAAACCTTTTGGCAAAGGTTCATTTTTATGAACCGGAATGGTTGTTAAAGTTCCGTCTGGATGTTTAAGTCTATGGTGGGAGCCATTGATTCGCGTAATCTCAAATCCTCTTTTTAGTAATATTTTAATTAAGTCCTTGCCAGAAATAACCGGTAGCTTACTCATTTTCTATTTTAGTTCTAACTCCCTATAGCCAATAAATTTATTTTGATACTCAATTTGATTCTTTTCTTTTACTTCTTGAATACACAATTCAATAACCTCTTGAATATTAAGCATTGCTTCATTAATAGTATTACCATAAGAATGACACCCTTTAAACAGTGGGCAAGAAACTATATAAATATTATCCTCATCTTGCTCAATAATTACAGGAAAATTGTTCTTGTTTTGATTAATAGTTTTCATAAAAACAAATTTAGGATTTACTTTACCTTTTTCAAAACAATAAACTTTATACAACTTGGGGTAAAAAAAGGAAAATTAACCAATTTGGAAAAAAAATTAAACTCATTTTTTAAAATTCTTTCTAATGTACTGACATTTTTTCATCTATATTTTATGGTTTGTCATTTGCAATTAAAGGCTAACTAAAATATTTATTTATACTATGCAAAAAGGAAACATATCCGTACACACCGAAAATTTATTTCCCATCATTAAAAAATTTCTGTATTCAGATCATGAAATATTTTTAAGAGAATTGATTTCAAATGCCGTAGATGCTACTCAAAAATTGAGTGTATTGGGGGCAAGAGGAGAAATTGATGGAAATTTAGGAGAGCTTAAGATAAAAATAACGGCCGATGAAAAAGCCAAAACCATTACCATTAGCGATAATGGAATAGGTATGACCGCTGAAGAAATTGAAAAATATATTAATCAAATAGCCTTTTCTGGAGCAGAGGAATTTGTAGAAAAATACAAAGACAGTACAGATACACAAATCATAGGTCATTTTGGCTTAGGGTTTTATTCGGCCTATATGGTGGCACACACGGTTGAAATAAAAACCTTGAGTTATCAAAAAGACGCGAAAGCTGCGCATTGGAAATGTACCGGAAATACTGAATTTGAATTAGGTGTAGGAAAGCGAAAAACAAGAGGAACTGATATTATTCTTCATATAGCTGAAGATTCACTTGATTTTTTACAGAAATGGAAAATAAATGAATTGCTTACAAAATATTGTAAGTTTTTGCCTGTCGAAATTGAGTTTGATGATAAAATAATTAACAACCCAAATCCGATTTGGAAAAAATCTCCTGCCGACCTAAAGGATGAGGATTATACTGCTTTTTATACCGAACTATTTCCTTTTCAAGAAGCTCCCTTGTTTTGGATACATATTAATGTTGACTACCCATTTAACTTAACTGGCGTGCTTTATTTTCCAAAAGCAAAACGCGAAATGGAATTAGCTAAGGACAGAATTAAATTATACAGCAATCAGGTATTTGTTACCGATCAAGTAAACGAAATTGTTCCTGATTATTTAATGTTATTACAAGGAATAATCGATTCACCCGATATTCCATTAAATGTATCGCGAAGTGCTTTGCAATCGGACAGTAATGTTAAAAAAATTACGTCGCATATAAGCAAAAAAGTAGCGGATAAGCTACATGAGTTATACAAAAAAGATCAAGCCGATTTCGAAAGCAAATGGTCTACGATGAGTTTGTTTGTTAAATATGGCATTATTAGTGATGAAAAATTTGACGAGCGCGCAAAACAATTTTGTTTATTAAAAAATTGTGAAGGGCAATTTACTACGATTGAAGATTATTTAACCAAAATATCTGCCGTTCAAACGGATAAAGATGGCAATAAAATTGCCTTATATACTACAGATAGAGATAAGCAATATGCATTTATAGAGCCACTATTAGCCAAGGGATATGATGTGTTGATTTTTGATGAATCCATCGACAATCATTATATCATGCACCTTGAACAAAAGAATGAAAAATTTCAGATTAAAAGAGTTGACTCTGCATCGGTAGATAAAATCATAGACAAAGGCGAAACCTCCGAAAGTGTATTAGGTGAAGATGCTATTAAATTGGTAACTGAAAGTATCGAAAATCAGTTTGATAAAGAAACGTTTAAAGTTGAAATGCAAGCTTTATCGCCAAGTGATCAATTTATTACAGTTACCCGAAATGAATTTGATAGACGAATGCGCGAAATGAATCAGAATGGTGGGGGAGGAATGTATTCGTTTATGGCCAATATGCCTGAAAAATTCGATGTAGTTGTGAATACAAATCATGATTCAATTTCGAAATTAGCAAATGAAACAGATGAAGCAACTCGCAATCTGAAAGCACGTCAATTGTCAGACTTAGCCCTATTAGCTCAAAATATGTTGCATGGCGAAAAACTAAGTTCATTTATTAATAGAAGCGTTGCCGCCAACTAATTAGCGGAAAGCGTTCTTAGCATTAAGATCATAAAAAAAAGGCAGATTGATTATCAATCTGCCTTTTTTTTATTTATGAATACATTGAAATTATTCTTTTAATATTCTTACGATTTGAACCTGATTGCCAAAGTAAATTTTAGCGAGGTAAATGCCTTTGGGTTGATCGCTGATGTTTAAATTATGGCTATTAGACCATGGTTCTTGGGTTTGAATGGTTTGCCCAACCGAATTAAAGAGAATAACAGTTTGCATCAATCTTGATGATTCAATGGTATAAATTCCCGAGCCTGGATTAGGATAAACATGAATGGATGAACTCATAACTGGTTTTGATATCCCAATTGTTCCAACTACGCGTGTTGTACACGTTTCGCATCCCGCTGCCGATTTTACACATAAGGTAAGGGTATAGTTGGCAGAGCTTGGGTAAGCATGAGAAGGATCCTTTTGCGTGGAGGTATCTCCATCTCCAAAATTCCAATTCCACGACACTATCGTTCCGGATGAAACCGAGGAGGAATTGGTAAAATCTAAGGTATTAGCAGGCTTTTTTAGGTAAGTGAAATTTGCAATAGGCAATGGATCTATTGGCAGTAGTTTGGTTAACGTGTCGGGACAACCAAATGAATTTTTTACAATTAAAGTAACATTGTAACTAATGGCTTCGGGATAGGTATGCGAAGGTTCTTTTAATATTGAAGACGTTCCATCGCCAAAAGTCCATGCGTAGTTTTGACCATTTATACTCAAATTTTTGAATGTACTTAGGCTGTTCAAACAGGTACCAATTACATTAAAATCTGCCGTAGGGTTTGGATTAACTGTGGTATAATAGGGGACAGTGTCAAAACAAGTAGATGAATTGGTTTCTATAACATTCAAAATTCCAATACCGGCTGTTGTCCATTTTACATTTACACTATTTGTTCCTTGCCCGCTCAATAGTGTTCCACCTGTAATAATCCATTTATACGTATTGCCTGAATTATTTTGTGTGCTATACGTTTGTTTTTCATTGTTGCATACAATACCTTTTCCAGTAATTTTAGGGAGAGGAACATTGGCAACCGATATGGTAACAGAGTCAGCATCTGTACATCCTGAGCCACTTACTGTTTTTTCGATGATATACTTAGTTGTAAAGGTAGGAGCATCGGTTGGGTTTGCCATTGTTGAAGTAAATCCTGATGGCATGCT
>CANMPY010000172.1 GCA_947499775.1 Bacteroidota bacterium
CAGTTGATATTTCATATGTTTGGGGCACTTGCAGAATTTGAACGAAACTTGATAAGAGAAAGGACTAAAGCAGGATTGGCTTCCGCTAGATCGCGTGGCCGACTTGGCGGACGACCAAAACAACTAGATGCTAATAAACGCCAGCTGGTTAATAATCTTTATATTTCTCGTGAACACACTGTACAAGAGATTTGCCAAATGATGGGTATTTCTAAACCAACATTATATGGGTATGTGAGAGAATCAAAGCTACCATTAACCCCACCATAGAAGGTTAATAAATGATGGAAACCAAAATAAGCCGCATCCGGATTGGAGTAAAATCGCTCTTTAAATCACCGTATCCACCGACACGCTCCGACCACCTTTTAGGGATTTACTATATTACGCATCAAGTAGTTAAAGGTTATTTAATTTTATGCATCACTTTATTAATTTCTGCTTGTGGTAGCAATGAAAAAGATAATACTAAGACCCAAGTTAGAGCAATACAAACAATTGCTGATAAATATATCGCACAAAATCAGAGCAGGCTGTCTGGGGTATCAATAACTGCACAGTGTAATGGATTAAATGACTCTCAACCAATTACTGTATTAGCTGGCACTGTTGGGCATGGAGTGCAAGAAAATCGACCAATTCAAAGTGATGATATTTGGCAAATAGGTAGCAACAGCAAATCTTTTACCTCAATTGTATTATTGCAATTAGCCTCAGATCCTAAGTATAAATTCAGCCTTGATGATCCTATTACAAAGTGGATTAACAAAAATAATTATCCGCAGCTGCTGTCTTTATTAAAATACAAGCCAACTATTAGACAAATGATGAATATGACAAGTGGAATTCCGGAAAATTTTAATGCATCCAAAACTAAAGTAGTTAATTATCTTGTTACTAATCCACATAAATATAAAGATCCGGTATTTTGGATTAATTTTGCGAACATTAAGGAGGTAAAAGCACCTGGAACTGTTTGGAACTATGCCAATACCAATTATGATTTATTCGCGCTCTTAGTCCCAGTAATTACCGGAAACTCATTGCAAAATGAAGTTGAAAATCGAATTATAAAGCCGCTAGGACTTAAGAATACTTATTTTATAAATGATTTGCCAACTGCGTCAGTTAATATATCAAGATTGATAAAAGGCTATATGTTTCGTTTTCATAGTCATGAATACGAAACCTCAACTTGGTCGCTGTCTTCAGCTGTAGGGGATGGGAGCATTATTGCAAATACGATAGATATAAATACCTACTTTCGAAATTTATATACAACCAATAAGATGCTAAATAAAGATCAATTTAATCAATTTTCTGCGTTTATATCGGATCTAACGGGCAAACCAATAGATGATCTTGTAATTAGTGAAGATGGACAAGGTTTTGGTCTAGGAATATGGGCCTATGATTTTGCTAAGGTAAACAATTATTTCCTTAAAGTTCATCATAAACCATTTATAAAAGCTAATTACACTAATATTTTAAATAATATCAACAATTATCATCTTGTGTATTACTATCCAGGTTCTACGCCAGGCTTCACTTTTACGCATTTTTTTAATCCGGTTAACGATTCCTCTGTAGTCGTTGGGTATAATACTAATCTTGAGGATGATTACTCTTTACCGCTGGCGGTACTTAATTACATGGACCCAATCTGCAAGAAGGTAAAATAGGATGTAAACGATTCGAAGTGGCTTCACAGTCTCGACCGCTCACACCAACGGTCGTGCGATGTTGCAGACGACAGTGGACATTATGTTTACATTGAAACCTGATTTAGTGATAAATGAGATTCATGATTTTATTAAAACAAACCACATAATGATAATTTTTTAAAATATCCGAAGACCGTTAGCGTACGTTTTCGTACCATTGGACCTCAACCCCCTTAATGAGAAGCAATCCCGGCTCGTGCTTATTAAGCAAAACCTGGATTTAAACCCAAACGCTCAAAATAATATAACTAACAAAATTCTGATCACTATCTTTTCGATGCTTGCTGAATTAGAAAGGGACTTTATTTCTGAGCGTACAAAAGAAGGCTTACGTGCACGGGTTGCCAAAGGAATAAAGCTTGGTAAACCCAAAGGGGTCATACAGGCCTCAATGTATGACAAAGATAGAGAAAAAATTTTGCATCTTTATCAATTAGGCGTTCCCATTCAGAAAATTATTGCAACACATTTGGGTTATGGCAAGTACTTGTCACTCAAAGCGTTTATTAATAAATCGTCAAGAGCAACTAACAGTACAAATACAGGGGCTATGGGATGAATAAAAATCAAATTTTAAGAATATGTGAAGCATTTGATCTTGGTATGGTGCTGAATGATCCAATTCCAGTAAGCGGCGGTTTAATACATCGCATGTGGAAAATTAATACTAACTCCGGTTCCTTTGCTATTAAAGAATTAGATGCGACAATTATGCAACGTCCTGGTATTCATGAAAGCTATATTAAATCAGAAAAAATTGCAGCCAGTTTAAAAAGAAAACAAATTCCTGCGATCACGGCAATAATTATTCATAATACACCTCTTTTTGAAATTGATGGAATAATAGTAATGGTATTTCCTTGGGTTGAAGGGAAAACATTGACGCTTAACCAGGTCACTATAGAACATGCAAAACTAATAGGCGCGGTTGTAGCAGCAATTCATGCAGCGAATATTAAGCCGTTTGATTTGCCTATACCTGAGGCACACTTTATTACTGCAGAACGCTGGCATGCTCTTGTAGATAAGGCTCTCAATAAAAAATTGGATTGGGCGATAGTTGCTAAAAATAATTTACCTAATTTGATGGTTTGGAGCGAGACTTATCAAACAGCCAAACAGCGCCTGAATAAACGTTTAATTATAAGTCACACAGATATGGATCCAAAAAATGTGCTTTGGCCTGATGATACTTCACCGGTATTAATTGATTGGGAAGGTGCGGGATTAGCTAACCCAACAGCGGAAATTATGAACGTTGCTATTGGGTGGTCTGGGGAAACCGAACTACTGTTTAGAGAAAATATTTTTTCATCTGTTATCGGGGGATATTGCAATAGTGGCGGATGCATCATTGAAAGCGATATGCTTGATGCATTTCATGGGCTTATTGGAGGCTATCTAGCTTGGCTTGAATTTAATATGAGTCGCTCTTTAGATTCATCAAAATATAATGTTTATGCTCAGAATTTAGGCATTAAAGAAACAAAGCTGACACTAAAAAAGCTAAATTTTTTGAATGAAAATATAGATCGATTTATGAAGTTATCTAATGTCTGATAGAAAAAGGCATGGGGTAGAGGTGCAACTCATACAGAAGTTGCGGCGACTGAATTTTAAACTGTGATTAATTAATGGTCGGAAATTTTGCCGGTTCCGGGCTAGAACCCCAAATTGAGAATAGAAACACTCAGATAGATTATTAAATGCCGTCTTTTTACTCTTCATTTTTAATCACTTCACATTCAATTAATAAACATCCATTACTATCAACAGACACACCATCAGTAATTAAAAACAAAAAGGAATAATGAACATTCCATTTTCCACCAGCACTCACTTCAACGACCGCATTTTTTGGATTTAGTTTTTTAATAATCCCAAACAAATCTTCACCTAGTTTATTTGAAGCGAAGCCGACGCGATCACCAATCTTTAATGAATTCCTATCTAATTTTCCCGGTTCACGTTTTGGAGAAATTAATGTATCTCTTCCTTCCAAATTAATTGAAGAAACATAAATATGCCATTTCTTATGATCAAGAATATTTTGGACAGTAACCCTTGTATTTTTAATCTCAACAACAATAGCGTCCACCATTGTTTGTTCTGTTGCGAAAAAGTATGAAATTTTCATACCAGGTTTTAGAAGTCGTTTTGCGGCCAAATTTCTTTCTGGATCTTCTAATAAATTATAAATAAATTGATTCATCTGTTTTAGATTGAATAAGGATAGTTTTTCAATTTCACTATATAATCGATTTATATCAACTGCATTATGATTCATTCATGGTTTCCTATAATATAATTTCGTCGCGATTATAATAGACTTCATCATCCATCACAAATACGCAACGAACCGCGCTATAACAATAAAAGAAAAATCCAAAGAATAAAGAAAATAACCAAAAACCCATAAAACAACAAATGAAGTCAATTATAAGAAAAGACACCACACACCACGCAATCTAAAAAATTGCAAAACCATTAGCCCAACGTATTGATTTACATAGGTTATTACCCAAAGCACCGTTTTTTCAAATGTCACAAAAAAATCTATCTTTTTTGTTTAGTAAAATATTGTTTACTATTGTAAATAAAATGTATTTAATATAACCTGTGCTGTGTAAGGTTTATCAAGAAATATGTAAACAATAGCAAACAGAGTTTACTATTGTTTACATATTCGTTTACATTAGTAAACTTTGTATACTATAGTATACAATAAAACACTATAAAAGAGAGCAATATATGACCACAGTATCGACGAGATTGACCCAAAAAGAAATGGATTACTTAACGAAAGTAGCCATTGAAAATAAGATTTTTAAAGGGACATCAAAAGATGTTTCTCATGGAAAAGCTATGAAGGAAATTATTAAGTGGTGTCAAAGTAACGATGTCGATATCAACAAAAGACAACAATCAGTAGATGATAATATTAAAAAAATGATTGAACAAATTCATATTGCCATTCCAAATTTAATGTATTTATCAAGACTTCAATTACTTCTAAGCAGTCAATCAATACCAGATGAAGAACAGTCTATATGCGTGAAAAAAACGATGGATTAT
>CANMPY010000173.1 GCA_947499775.1 Bacteroidota bacterium
AAAGAAAATGTTCTAAATTATTCTTCCCTATTGAAACAAATCCTTCATCCTACCAAAGAACCCTTTTTCTTTATTTTCGGTTGGCGGAATAAAATTATCGGACTGTTCAAGATTTCGAAGCAATTCTTTTTCCTCATTGCTAAGTTTTTTAGGAGTGTATACATTTACCTGGACAAGCTGATCGCCTCTGCCATAACCATTAATATCGGGTACCCCCTTATTTCGTAGTCTCAGCATCTTGCCTCCCTGTGTACCTGGATCAATCTTTACTTTTACTTTGGCATCAATAGTAGGTATTTCTACTTCGCCTCCCAAAGCTGCAATTGGAAAACTAATAAATAGGTCGTGTAATAAATTATTTCCCTCTCGTCTAAAATCGAGATGTTGTACTTCTTCAATTAATACTAATAAATCTCCAGAGCCTCCGCCCATAGGCGAATCGTTTCCGTGACCGCTCAATGAAAGTTGCATGCCATTTTGAACGCCTGCTGGAATTTTTATGGATGTAGTTACGTCTTCGTCCATCAATCCTTGACTGTCTGCGCCAGCTGGCCTATTTTCCAATTTTCTACCCAATCCATTGCAAGTAGGACATGTACTTGAGGTTTGCATTTGACCCAAAAATGTATTGGTCATTCGTGTTACCGAACCGCTGCCTTTGCATGTATTACATGTTGTGAATTTAGTACCTGCTGCAGCTATTTTTTTCGAATATTTGACTTTCTTTTCTACGCCAGAACAAATTTCTTCAAGGGTAAGTTTTAGTTTTATTCTAATATTCGTTCCTGAAGGTACTCTGCTTCCACCTCTTCCGCCACGACCTCCGAAAAAACTTTCAAACGGGTTGCTATCCCCAAAAATATCGCCAAACTGACTGAATATGTCATCCATATTCATTCCGCCTCCATTAAATCCGCCTTGTCCACCTGCACCCCTTACCCCATCATGACCAAAGCGATCATAAGCACTTCGTTTTTCCGAATTACTCAATACTTCATAAGCTTGAGCCGATTCTTTAAAATGCTCTTCAGCCTCTTTGTTGCCTGGATTTTTATCGGGATGGAATTTTATAGCCATTTTTCGATAGGCTTTTTTTAACTCATCTGCCGTAGCAGATTTACTTACCCCTAAAATTTCATAATAATCGCGTTTGGATGCCATTTGCCTATTCCCCTACTATTACTTTTGAAAATCGGATCACTTTGTCATTTAGTTTATATCCTTTCTCTATTTCATCTACTATCTTTCCCTTCATTTTCTTTTCAGGTACAGGTATTTTTGTAATGGCTTCATGCAAATCGGCGTCAAAAGTTTCACCTATTGAAACATATGCTTTTAGACCATGTTGCTCTAAGGTGTTTTTTAATTTAGAAGATACAAGCTTAATGCCTTCAGTAAATGACTTGGCCTCTTTTGATAATTCGATAGCTTTTTCGGCTCTCTCAAAATCATCAATAACTGGAATCAATGCTTTTAATATATCCTGCCCGGCCATTTTAAAGATGTCGCTGCGTTCTTTATTGGTTCGGCGTTTATAGTTTTCAAAATCACTGTATAAACGCAGGTATTTATCTTTTAACTCATCTATTTCTTTTGTTGACTTATCTATGGCATTCTCCTCCACAACTTCCTGTATTTCGGTTTCAACTCCTTTTACCTCTTCATTTATAAGTGTAGAATTATCAATATTTAAATCCTCTGTGTTTTCCATGCCTTTTCCCTTCATTCTTTTTGTAAATAATTTATTTAGCATACTCAATTCTATTGCCAAGTCACTTTTGGTGACATTTTGACTGCACTTTGTTTACTTTTTTATAATAAATGTGTTGATACGTCCGCTTAGCGATTTCTAATTCGCAAGTAATTTTTGAAGTTCTAGATCCAAAGACGTACTGTTTAAATCAGTGGCAATAATTTTACCGTTTGGGTCGATTAAAAATGTACTTGGTAGAGCTGATACACCATAACTTAAAGCGGCAGGACAATCCCATTTTTTTAAGGCAGAAACATGAGAGGCCCAGCTGAGTTTATCATTCCTAATAGCCTTTTTCCAAACTTCTGCGTCACTATCTAAGGATACCGAAAAAATAGTAAACCCATAATTACCCTTAAATTTCAAATCCTTATATTTCAAATAGGTTCTTACTAAACCTGGATTTTCTTTTCGGCACGAACCACACCATGAAGCCCAAAAGTCAACTAAAACATAATTACCTCTTAGGGATTCAAGTTCAATATTTTGACCAATTGTATTTGGTAAATTAATGTTTGGTGCCGCATCTCCAATTCTAATCTTCGAATTTACATTAGAGCTATATATAAATGCTCCAAGCATTATTATTGACAAGATAGGAATAAGTATTAATATTTTTTTCTTCACTTTTATCATATTACTTTAATAACAATTTTTAGGCCAATAATACTGCAGCGTTATATGCGTTCAATATCTGCTCCAAGGGCATTCAGCCGTTTTTCAATATTCTGATATCCTCTATCAATTTGTTCAATATTATGAATAGTACTGCTGCCTTGAGCTGAAAGTGCGGCTATTAGCAACGAAACACCTGCTCTAATATCGGGCGATGTCATTTGAATTCCGCGCAAGGGCATCCTTCTATCTAGCCCCATTATGGTGGCTCTATGTGGGTCGCATAAGATTATTTGCGCTCCCATATCTATAAGATTATCTACAAAAAACAGTCTACTTTCAAACATTTTTTGATGAATAAGTACATTCCCTTTTGCCTGAGTCGCCATTACCAAAATTACACTCAACAAATCAGGAGTTAAACCTGGCCAAGGCGCATCTGCTATAGTTAGCATGCTTCCATCTATAAACGATTCAATTTCATAATGGCGCTGAGAAGGGATAAAAATATCATCATTTTTTATTATAAAACTCATCCCTAACTTTTCGAACGTTAAGGGAATTAAACCCAAATTTTTTATGCCTGCTCCTTTAATTGTTATTTCCGATTCAGTTAAAGCAGCCAATGCCATAAAACTACCAACTTCTATCATATCGGGCAAAAGGGTATGTTCGCATCCACTCAAGGTTTCAACCCCTTCGATAACAAGTAAATTAGATCCAATGCCCGAAACTTTAGCTCCCATGCTCACCATCATACGGCACAATTGCTGAACATATGGTTCGCAAGCAGCATTATAAATGGTTGTAGTTCCTTTAGCCATACTAGCCGCCATAGCAATATTGGCTGTGCCAGTTACCGATGCTTCCTCCAAAAGAATATAAGATCCAGTAAGTTTATCAGCCTTTACTTTGTAAAAATTTTCATCCTTTAAAAACTCAAATTTTGCGCCTAACTTTTCAAATCCTATAAAATGGGTATCCAAACGGCGTCTACCAATTTTATCCCCTCCAGGACTAGGAATGTACCCTTTTCCGAATCGTGTTAGGAGTGGTCCAATAATCATAATAGACCCCCTCAAGGCAGACCCTTTCTGCCTAAAGGCTTTGCTGTTTAAAAAATCTAAATCAAGGTCATCTGCCTTAAAAGTCCATGAGCCTTCCGAACTCAGTTTATTAACCTTTACACCAAGGTCACTTAATAATTCAATAAGCTTATTTACATCCCGTATGTCCGGTATATTATGTATAATTACCTCATCTGCAGTTAATAAAACGGCCGATAATATTTGTAAGGCTTCATTTTTAGCCCCCTGAGGAATTAATTCACCTTTTAATTTATGCCCTCCTGTTATTTTAAATGAACCCATTTATTTTACAAATTTACTTTTTGAACACTACGTGAATTAAGAAAGGCAATTATATACCATGAGAACCTTATAATGTAGATTAATAGCGCGTATCCTTGCCCTTATTACGGTTCTTGTTGTTTCTAAATTTATTATTTCGATTACTCGTATTATTTGTTTTAAAATGCCCAGTATGACGCTTAATGTCTTTTTCAACATGTATGCTTAAATCCTCTGATTTTAAATGAAGCATATCTTTCGAAAGAATCTTTAAATGATCCGTTATTACTTCTGGTGTTAAATTCTCATTATTCCAATTGCGTGACGAATTGGTCATAAAAGAAGCTATCATATTTATAAAACTCTCTTGAATGTCTTTATTTTCAACCTTTGTAGCTCTATCTACCATATATTGTAGATTACGGCCATAAAAGCGAAACTTTATTCGAACATTATTATAAGCAATACGTTCAGGTTTCTGATGAATCAACTCTGGTATAGGTTTTGGAAATGGCCCGTCAATATCAAGCTTAAAATCTGACATTATATGCAAGTGATCCCATAGTTTTTGCTGATAGTTATCTAAATCCTTAATGGTTGGATTTAGATTGGTCATTACATTCATTAAACTCATGGATAATTTTGAGCGCAATTCACGATCCTCAACCGCCACCACCTTGTCAACCATTTGTTGCATGCCACGCCCATATTCGCTTAATAGCAAATCGGAGCGTTGCGTGTTATATTCCATTGCATTTTGCACGGCTCAAAGATAACTAAAAATATTTTCAAAATTTATTGAAATTTTTTTATCTGAGTTACAGACAGTTACAACATTTTTCTAGTCTAAAAATCATTTTATTGTCATAGTATTAAATAATTGTTACTTTTGACCAACTAATTATCACTTAAATATATGAAAAAAATTATCAACCTTTTATTAGGGTTTTTGCTTATCGGATGGATGGCAAGCCCTGCAATGGCTCAAAACAGAACCATTACTGGTAAAGTTTCCTCTGAAAAAGACAAAGAAACTCTTGTCGGTGTAACAG